>CANCGR010000072.1 GCA_947377625.1 Gammaproteobacteria bacterium
TATGACGCTGGCCGTATTTCCTTGATGGAACTGTTGAGCATTCGCAGAGGCTTGGTGGATGCGCAACTTCATGCAGTGGAGGCGAAGCTGAACCAGCTTGGCGCAGCTGCGGTGCTGGCGCGCTTGAACGGCCGCATCTTGTTAACTGAATAGTCATTGGCTTCGGGCATCAATCATGTCTTCTCTTACAGATTTCAAACGCGCTTGGCTGTTACCTGCCTTGGGACTGTTGGCTGCTGCCGGCATTGGTTTTGCTATTGCCCGTTTCACTGCGGTGTCTGCGCTGCCAATAACCGCCGCTGCTGTGAAGGGCGCAACAGCAGATACGCTGACTTTGCCGGAATCTGCACTGACCATGATGAACATCACCATTGAGACGGTAACCGCTGCCAACCTTGCTGCTGAAATTGATGCACCTGCCACAGTAGTAGCGACGGCTTCTGGCCAGGCCAGCGTTGGTGCGCTGGCAACGGGCACGGTCGTGCGCATCAACAAACGGTTGGGAGATGCTGTCACTGCAGGTGAAGTACTGGCCTTGGTCGAAAGCCCGCAAGCTGCGGCGATGAAAGCAGATCAAACCGCAGCTGCAGCCAATGCCGCACTGCTCAAGTCAGTAGTAGCGCGTGAGCAAGGCCTGTATGACCAGCACGTTACCGCACGCCAGGAACTGGAAACGGCACAAGCACAGTTGCGTGCAGCCGAAGCGGAATCGGTGCGCGCACAAGCGGCCTTCACCAGTTCCCATGTCACCAGCGATGGCAAAGCCGTGTCGGTGACAAGCCCGCTGGCAGGGCGCATCACTGCCATGAATGCTGCATTGGGCATGCGGGTAGAGCCTGCTGTTGAATTGTTCCGTGTAGTCGATCCCTTGATGGTGGCAATTGAAGCTGCAATACCCGCCAGCGAAGCCGCACATATTGCAGTTGGCGACAGCGCGCGTGTTCGTTTGTCTGCCGGCAAAGAGCTGCAGGCCATGGTGGTCGCCATCACTCCTGCGGTGGATGTGCAAACCCGTTCAGCTACTGCAACTTTGGCATTCACGAAAACAACGGAGTCATTACCCACGGTCGGTGAGGTTTTCCGGGTTGTCATTTCCACGCAGCAAGGTGCATCAACGGCGGTGGTAGTGCCGGAAGAATCCATCCAGAGCATCGATGGTCGCGACGCGGTGTTTGTACGCACAGCGCAGGGATTCAGGATTCAAACAGTGGTGGTCGGTGTGCGCAGTGCAGGGCGTGTCAGCATTGTGTCAGGCCTTGATAAAGACATGTCCATCGCCACCACCAATGCGTTTCTGTTGAAAGCAGAAGCGAAGAAAGGGGCCGAGGAATAATGATCGCTCCGATTCTTGCCTTCTCGGTTCGCGCCCGCTGGCTGGTGTTGTTCCTTACCGTGCTGTTGGCCGGCTATGGTGTGTGGCAGATGTTTTTGCTGCCCATTGATGCACTGCCCGACATCACCAACAAGCAGGTGCAGATCAATACCATGGCGCCCACGTTGGGGCCGGAGGAAGTCGAGAAGCGGGTGACGTTTCCGATTGAAACTGCATTGTCGGGTCTGGCGGGTGTTGAAAGCACCCGTTCATTTTCCCGCAATGGTTTCAGTCAGCTTACGGTGATCTTCAAGGAAAGTGCTGATCTGTATTTCATGCGCCAACAGGTCTCTGAACGCTTGTCACAGGCCAAGGCCAGCTTGCCCGAAGGTGCTGAACCACAGATGGGGCCGGTGTCTACCGGCCTCGGTGAAATCTTCATGTACAGCGTGGAATTCAGCTTTCCCGACGGCAAAGGCGCGCCGGTAACAGACGGCACTGCCGGTTGGCAAAGTGACGGCAGCTTTCTGGCTGACAGTGGCGAACGCCTGACTGATGAAGTGTCGCGGCTGGCGTATTTGCGTACCGTGCAAGACTGGATCATTCGTCCGCAGCTGCGCACGGTAAGTGGCGTGGCCGACATCGACTCGCTCGGCGGTTATGAAAAGCAATATGTAGTCGAGCCAGATCCCGTCAAGCTGGCTGCTTACGGCATCTCTTATGCGGATATTGCACGTGCACTTGAAGCGGCCAACCTGTCGGTCGGCGCGAACTACATTCAGCGCGCTGGCGAAGCTTATCTGGTGCGAGCCGATGCCCGCATTCGCTCAATGGACGAGATCAGTCGCGCCGTCATCGGCTCGCGCAATGGCGTGCCGCTTACTATCAAGGATTTGGCGGTAGTTCGCATCGGCGGTGAGCTGCGCACGGGCGCTGCCAGCAAGAACGGTTATGAAGTTGTCATTGGCACAACGCTGATGTTGGTGGGCGAGAACAGCCGCACGGTGGCCACTGCAGTGGGCAACAAGCTCAACGAAATCAAAAAGACGCTGCCGGCCGGCATCAGCGCCAATGTAGCGCTGGATCGCTCGGAACTGGTGGTGGCCACCATCACCACCGTTGGTGAGAACCTGGCCATTGGCGCCTTGCTGGTGATCGCTACCTTGTTCCTGATTCTTGGCAACGCGCGCGCGGCGCTGATTGCCACGCTCATCATTCCGCTGTCGATGTTGATGAGTGCCACCGGCATGAATGTGCTGCATATTTCCGGGAACCTGATGAGTCTGGGTGCACTTGATTTCGGGCTGATTATTGACGGCGCGGTGATCGTGGTGGAGAACACCATGCGGCGTATCGCCGAACGCCGTCACTTGCTGGGGCGAGCACTGAACAGCAACGAGCAATTGCAGGAAGTAGTGGAGTCCTCGCAGGAAATGCTGCGCCCGACCGTGTTTGGCCAAGCGGTGATCTTCCTGGTATTCGTACCGTGCCTGACCTTCCAGGGCGTTGAAGGCAAGATGTTCTCACCAATGGTGATCACGCTGATGTTGGCGTTGGCCTCAGCCTTCGTCTTGACCTTGACCTTCGTGCCGGCGCTGGCGGCGTTATTGATTCGTGGCAAAGTCGAAGAGACTGAAGCTTCTTTCATCACCAGGATCAAGACGTGGTACCAGCCGCGTTTGCAGAGGGCGATTGCACAGCCGCTGCCTTTTATTGCCGGCGCGCTGCTTGTGTTTACTGCAGCCATAGCCAGTTGCTTTTTTGTGGGTGAGGAATTCATGCCGACGCTGGATGAGCAGAACTTCAATCTGTCGTCGGTACGCATACCGTCTACTTCCATCGAGCAATCAGTAAAAATGGATTTGCCGCTGGAACGGCAAATACTGTCGTTGCCGGAAGTGAATCTGGTGTTCTCCAAAACCGGCACCGCCAATCTTGCCGCCGACCCGATGCCGCCCAATGCCTCTGACAATTACGTGATGCTCAAACCCAAAAGTCTCTGGCCTGCCGACGTAAATTCCAAGGAAGACATCATCAAGCGCATAGAAGCCAAGGCCGCAGTTATCGTCGGCAATGCCTATGATGTGACTCAGCCGATCCAGATGCGGTTCAATGAATTGATCGGCGGCGTACGCAGTGACGTAGCAGTGAAAGTGTATGGCGATGATCTGGAGCGCATGGCGGCAACTGCTGAACACATCGCGGCCGTCATGGCCAAAGTGCCGGGCGTTGCCGATTTGCGTGTCGCGCAAACCGAGGGATTTCCGACCCTCGATATCCAGTTCGACCGCGACGCCATCGCGCGCTTCGGGCTGAGCATGCAGGAAGTGGCAGACACGGTTGCCGCCGCGCTGGGTGGACGCCCGGCCGGGCTGCTGTTTTCCGGGGACCAGCGCTTCCAGATCGTAGTGCGGGCGCCACAAACCGAACGCAACGACGCTGACGCACTTGGCGCTTTGCCGGTGATGCTGCCAGCAGCTGACGGCAAGCCGCGCCTGTCGGTGCCCTTGCGCCAGCTCGCCAGCTTTCATACTACCGAAGGCTTGAATGAAATCAGTCGGGACAACGGCAAGCGCCGCATCTACATCGAAGCCAATGTGCGCGGTCGCGACATCGGCTCGTTCGTGGCCGATGCGAAAATCCTGATAGAGCAGCAAGTGAAGATACCTGCTGGTTCGTGGCTGGAATGGGGTGGTCAGTTCCAGAACCTGCAAGCTGCCAAGCAACGCCTTGCGTTGGTGATTCCGGTCTGCCTGTTGCTGATCTTTGCCACTTTGTTCATGGCGCTGCGCAACGTGCCACTCACGCTGGCAGTATTCACTGCCGTGCCGCTGGCGTTGGCTGGCGGTGTATTCACGCTGCTGCTGCGTGGCATGCCGTTTTCAATTTCCGCTGCGGTAGGCTTCATTGCAGTGTCTGGTGTGGCGGTGCTCAACGGCTTGGTGTTGATGGGTTCCATCAGCCGCAAACTGGAAACCACACGCGATGCTGCCAGTGCCATCCTGCAAGGTTCACTTGAGCGCGTGCGTCCGGTGTTGATGACCGCGCTGGTCGCCTCACTGGGCTTTGTGCCGATGGCGCTGGCCACCCGCGCCGGTGCCGAAGTGCAGAAGCCGTTGGCAACGGTGGTGATAGGTGGGCTGCTTACCTCAACGGCGTTGACGCTGTTTGTGTTGCCGGCAGTGTGTGGACTGATCTTGCGACGTCGATCTGCAATGCGGGCGAGCATGGCAGGGAATTCTGATCCCCTTGTGCAGTCGCAATAAACCCTACGAAAACACAAACTTCACGCCAATCAACATCAGCACCACCGCCAGCACCGGTCGCAGCCATTTCTCGGGAATTTTGGCGCTGAGCATGCTGCCGACCCAGATGCCGGGCAGTGAGCCGATCAACAAACTGCCAAGCAGCAGGAAATTCACATTGCCCAGCAGCCAATGGCCGATGCCGGCCACGGCGGTGAGCGGTATCGCGTGAGCCAGGTCGGTGCCGACAATTTTCAGTGTGCTGGCGCGTGGGTACAAAAACAGCAGGGCCACGGTGCCGAGTGCGCCGGCGCCAACCGATGACAGCGTCACCAGAATTCCCAGCACTGCGCCAATCAAGATCGTGGCCGGCACTTCCCAGCCACGGGTAAAGCGCGCAGCACTTTTCATGCTGGCATCGTGGTCGGCTACGGTGACACGGCCGCGCAACAAAACGGCTCGCACCAGCAGCGCACTGGCAGTCAGTATCAATGCCAACCCGAGTGAAAATGAAATGGTGCCGGTTATCTCGGTGCCAATCGACAGCAAGTAGCGAATGGTCAGCAAGGTCGCTATCGCCAGCGGCAAACTGCCGATGGCCAGCAAACCCACCACGCGCCAGTCCACCGACTGATGCTTGCCATGATGCACCGCCACGCCGCCGGTTTTGGTAATGGCGGCATAGAGCAGGTCAGTGCCCACTGCTACCGAGGGCTGAAAGCCGAACAGGAACACCAGCAACGGCGTCATCAGCGAGCCGCCACCAACGCCGGTCACACCCACCAGCAAGCCGACCACGAAGCCAGAAATTGAATACATCACATCCATAAGGTTCTCCTGAAGCGGCGTGCACTCTAGCAGCAAGCCAAAGCACAAATTAGTGATATATTGCTATATTCATATGCGAAAAACAGATATAGGAAACCGCGATGAAACTGCAGCAACTGCAATATCTTGGCGAAATTGTGCGGCAGGGGCTGAGCATTTCGCAGGCAGCCATCAATCTGCACACCTCACAGTCGGGAGTCAGCCGGCAGGTATCCTTGCTGGAGCAGGAGTTGGGGCTGCAGATTTTCGAACGCAACGGCAAACGCCTTACCGGGTTGACGATGCCGGGGCGGCAGATTGTGCTGCAGGCAGCCAAGGTTGAGCGTGAAGTCGACAACCTGCGGCTGGCCGGCGAAGAATTCCGCCACAAGGAACGTGGCCAGCTCAGCATCGCTACCACGCACACGCAGGCCCGTTATTTTCTGCCGGAAATCGTCAAGGCCTTCAGCGGGCAGTGGCCCGGCGTGCAGTTGACGATTCATCAGGGCAACCCCACGCAGGTGGCAGAGCAGGTGGCCAATGGCAGCGCCGATCTTGGCATTGCCACCGAGGCGATCAGCAAGATGCCGGGTTTGTTGAGTTTGCCGTGCTACCAGTGGAATCGCTGTGTGGTGATGCCCAAACGTCACCCATTGATGAAAGAGAAAGTGCTGACGCTGGAAAAGGTGGCACGCTATCCGTTGATCACCTACGATTTCGCCTTTGCTGGTGGCGGGCAGGTGCTGCGCCAGTTTGAACAGGCCGGACTGAAGCCGAACATCGTGCTGACCGCCATCGATGCTGACGTTATCAAGACCTATGTGAAGCTGGGGTTAGGCATCGGGTTGGTCGCGGCGATGGCTTATGATGCAAAACGTGATGAGGGTCTCGCAATGCGCGATGCCAGCCATCTGTTCCCGGCCAACACAACTTATGTAGGATTACGGCGTCAGGTTTTCCTGCGCCTTTTCATGGCCGACTTCATCCAGCGCTTGGTGCCAGGCCTCACGCGCAAGGCGCTTGATGCCGGCTTGGCCAATCCTGGCCAGTAACCGGGCAGTTCACTTTTTCAGCTTTATCAATTTTTTCAGGTGCCTTTCAACATGCCAACAACAAGAAAAGTGGCTCTATCTTCGGCTGTATTGGTGTTGAGCCTGTTGCTGGCGCTGGCGCTGCGTTTTTATGGCATTGAATGGGGCCTGCCTGATGCCTCGCATCCAGACTCCAGCTATCACCCCGATGAAGTGCCCACCATGCTGCAGGCGGAATGGTTCGGCCAGGGCGTCTATCTGCCGCAGCAGTTCATCTACGGCGGCACCTTGTATTTCAGAACGGTGCGCGCCTTTCTGCAGTTGGGCGATGTGTTTGCGCCGATGATGCACCAGTTCAATTTCACGGCCGAGGCGCTGCTGGCTGCACGTTACTTCATGGTAATGGTGTCGATGTTGACGCTGCTGCTGGTTTACGAGGGCACGCGCATCCTGCGTGATCAAACCACTGCGCTGATTGCCACCTTCGCACTGGCGATCATGCCGGCGCATGTGATCATCGCGCAGCAGATGCGGCCTGATGAGATCGGCGCCTTGCTGGTGGCCTTGCAGTATTTTCTGGCAGCCAAAATCCTGCGGGTCGACAGCGAGCGCTCGGCGCGCAATCTATTGTGGTTGGCAGCGCTGGCGGGTGGCTTCAACCTGGCGTTCCGGTTTCCATTGCTGCTGTTTACCGGCATGCCGATGCTGGCGTGGTTGCTGCGCGTGCAAACCGGCTTCTGGCAGCACGCACTGCGCCGCATCTTGCCGACAATAGTGCCGGTATGTCTGTTGCTGATCGCGCTCGGCTATGCGATCGGGTCACCGCAGACTTTCTCCCAATTCGAAACCTTCAAAGCCGGCATGCAAGTGCAATGGCAATTCCAGTCGAGTCCGTTCGCGGATGCGGTTGGGCGCGGCCCGGTTGCTTTCCAGTATTGGTGGGGCATGCTGCATCAGGCGCTCGGTTATCCGTTCTATTTGCTTGCCATCGCAGGAGCAGCATTGTTGCTACGTCGTCGGCAGCCCAGTGACTGGTTATTGTTAGGCGGGCTGGTGCCTTACATGCTGATGGTGTCGGTGACTTCGTGGGTGGTAGTGCGTTACACCGTGCCGTTGCTGCCACTGTTTGCGGTGGTGATTGCACAGATCAGCGTGGAGGCCATACGTCGCTTCGGTGTGAAAGTAATGGCGCCAGTGCTGGCGCTGGCAGCCGTGGTGACGTTGTGGGCCTTGCTGGCATTCCTGGGTATGGAAGCCGGCACCAATGTGCGCACGTTGACCCAGCAGTGGGTGGAAAAAAATATCAGTGCCGACCAATGCGTGCTGATGGTACGAGCCTATACCGCTGAAGAAATGTACAACCCGACTTTCAGCGACAAGCGTTGCAACGGCACCACCACGCTCAGTGATGCGCCGGACTTCACTGCGATCTTTGCCGACAAGCCACCCATCGACTATGTGCTGTTGCACGAGCACCACTACGCAAGCATGGAGCGCTTGGGCGCTGAGCATCCTGATCACAACAGCAGCAGTTTTTACTCGGCGCTGATGGCGGCAGGTTACACAGTGCTGCATGAAGAAAAAGTCAGGCCGGTTTTGTTCGGTGCTGATTTCTCTTCATGGTTCACGTCACTCGACATGAGCTATGTGAACCCGGGCTTTCGTCTTTATCAACGGCCGGCAGCTACAAGCGTTGTGAATACTGACGCAGCGAGCACTGCCCCTTAACTTACTTGGGCGCCTTCAGTTTGCGCCACGCGTAGATCACCATGCGCAGCAGCAGGAAGCCGTGACGGAAGCGGCTGATCTGGGTTTCACCGTAAGTGCGGGCACGGTAGCGAATCGGGATTTCCAGCAATTGCAGGTTCATCTTGCTGGCACCGAACAACAGATCGAAATCGCCGAACGGATCGAAGTCGCCGAAATAGCCACGATTTGCCGCCAGTTTTTCATAGTCCGCACGCCACAGCACCTTGGTGCCGCACAGCGTGTCTTTGAGGCGCTGGCCGAGCAGCCACGAAAATGTCATCGCAAAAATCTTGTTGGCAAACAGGTTCAGCAAACGCATGGCCTGGTCTTCCATTGGATACACCAGGCGGGAGCCGTTGAGAAACTCGGCCTTGTTTTGCACCATGGCCTGGTAAAAGCGCGGCAGGTCTTCCGGTGGCACGGTGAGGTCGGCATCGAGAATCATCAGGATGTCGCCGTGTGCGGCGGCAAAGCCCATGCGCACGGCATCGCCTTTGCCGCGGCCCTCCTGAATCATCAGCTTGATGTCGTGCTGCGGGTTGGCAGCCATTACGCGCTTGATTTCATCGACGGTGCCATCCTGCGAATGGCCATCCACAAAGATGATTTCCTGATGGCTGCCAAACGCCGGCATGCGGTTGATGGCATCTTCAATGTTGCCGCGCTCATTGCGGCACGGGATCACGATGGTGACGGATGCGCTCTGTTCCTGGGCGGCGGCCAGCGGACGCGCCACCATGTAAGAGGCAAGGCACGCCACATTGAT
>CANCGR010000073.1 GCA_947377625.1 Gammaproteobacteria bacterium
ACACGCCACTTGTCTTCGCCGGTAAACAGCAAGGCAGTGTGCTGGCTCTGCAGCAAGGCCCACAGCGTCAGCGTCATGCGCTCAGTGCAAGCACCAGTAACAGCGGAAGGGACTGCTGCAATGGCGGCACAGTGCACAGACGCTTGTAATGCGTAATCAAGGCCGGCAGCACCAGGAAACAGTGAGGCAGTGTGACCATCAGGCCCCATGCCCAACACCGTCAATGCCGGTGGCCATGGCAACCGGTGGTAGTTTTCATTGCAGTTGACGACGCCAGCGCCAGCACTTGCATCAGCGGTCTTCATCACAGTGAGATTTTGTAGCGCCTGTGCATTGCCGGCAAAGGCATCGCGAATTGCATGCTCATTGCTGCTGTCACTGTCTGCTGGCACCCAGCGCTCATCCACCAGCGCCAACTGCAAGCGCGACCACGGCAACGGCGCTTGCGCGAGTCTGGCGTAGAAAGGCAACGGCGTGCGTCCACCGGACAACAACACACTCAGCTGATCCTGCTGCGCCAGCGCACGCTGGAGCATGTCGATGCTCCATTGGAAGAGAGCATCCTGTAATTCAAGAACCGAAGCAAAGCGATGTTCGGCGAGAACGCCCATCAAGCACCGTTGGGTTTCATCAGATTACGAATATTGCTGTTGAAACCGTTGTTGTGCCAGGCACGGCTGTCCTTGTGCAACAGCGCAGCCGCGGCATCGGGACCCCAGGCACCGGCTTCATAGTTGTGCATCGGCGGTTCGTTGCGGCGCCACGAGGCCATGATCGGGTCCACCCAGCTCCACGCCAGCAGTGATTCATCGACGTGCGCAAACAAACTGAGATCATCGTTGATGACGTTGAGCATCAAACGCTGATAGGCATCGCTGCTGAAATTGGCGAAGGTGTCGTGGAAATTCAGGTTGAGTGCCACTTGCTGTAACTGCATTTCCACCTGATTCATTTTCTTGGCCATCATCACCAACTGTATGCCTTCATCGGGTTGCAGGCGAATCACCAGCCGGTTGGGCTGCAAGGCCCCTACTGCGTTGTCGAATACATTGTGGCTGAGCGCCTTGAACTGGATGACGATCTCGGCACAGCGTTGGCGCATGCGCTTGCCAGTGCGCAGATAGAACGGCACACCGCTCCAGCGCCAGTTGTCGATGTGGGCCTTGATGGCGACAAAGGTTTCGGTATCGCTGTCGTGGCCAAGGTCATCGACATACGACGGCACTTCCTGGCCGGCCATGATGCCGCGCGCATATTGGCCGCGCACAGTGTGGCGTGGAATGTCATGGCCGCTGATCGGCCGCAGTGCCTGTAACACTTTCAGTTTTTCAGTACGGATCATCTCAGCTTGCAGTTTGTGCGGCGGCTCCATCGCCACCAGACACAACAATTGCAACAAATGATTCTGCACCATGTCGCGCATGGCGCCGGTCTGATCATAAAACACCTTGCGACCTTCCAGCCCGACCTGCTCAGAGATGCTGATCTGGATGTGGTCAATGTGCTGACCATTCCACAGCGGCTCAAACAGCTCATTGGCAAAGCGCAGCGCAATCAGGTTCTGTACAGTTTCCTTGCCCAGATAGTGATCGATACGGAAGATCTGGCTTTCCGGGAAAAAGCTGGCCACCACCTGGTTGATGTCGAGCGCACTGGCGCGATCATGCCCCAGCGGTTTTTCCAGCACCACGCGCGCATTGGAGGTAATGAGTTTACGCGCGGCGAGATTGACGCAGGTGTCATGGAACAACGATGGCGGCATTGCCAGAAAGAAAATACGTTCGTGATCAAGTTTTGAATTCAACAATTCGGCCAGTTGCTGCCAGCGCTCATCGTTGAGCTGCACATCCACCATCACCGGACACAGGCGCTGCGAAAACACCGGCCAGTGCGACTCTGCACTTTCATTGCTGTTAAGTTGCTTGTGCAACCACTCTTTGACCGAGTTGATGTCCTTGCCTTCGGCACCGGCATGCGACGAGGCCAACAGCAGGCGCGAGCCCGGTGGCAGTTTGCCTGATACTTCCAGCCGGTACAGTGCCGGCAGCAGTTTGCGCAGCGCCAGATCACCAAAACCACCAAAAATTACGATATCCAGTGCTGCACTCATTAGCGGCTTACTCCATAGAGTTGATGCACATACTCGCTTACGGTTTGATCCCAACTGAAACGTGTTGCCGCAGCATTGCGGCACAATTTGCGCCAATGCGGCAGGCGGCCGTGGTAGACCTGCAACATGTCAGTAAAGGTGGCTACCAGGTTGTTGGCCTGTTCCTGTTCGTCCTTGCCTTCGAAGCTGAAACCGTTAATGCCGTTTTGTACGGTGTCGGCGAGTCCACCGACAGCATGCACGAGCACCGGCTTGCCCGCGCGCAGCGCCAGCAACTGGCTGATGCCACAAGGTTCATAACTGCTGGGCATCAGGAACGCATCGCAGTAGTTGTACAACATGGCGCCGAGCTTTTCGTCATAGCCACTCATGAACAGAAAATTCGGATGCCGTTGCATGGCTTCCAGCATGAATTGTTCACAACTGGTATCGCCACTGCCCAACATCAGCAGGCAACCGTCATCAAGCTGTTCCAGTATGTGATCGATGACGAAACGGCCGGAGCCCAGTTTTATCTGCAACAGTCGCACTTTTTGCAGTGTCAGGCGGCCTACTGACGCCAGCACGAATTTCGACGGCTTTTCTGCGGCAATCCACTGTTGCACACGTTGTTCGGCATGAAACCACGCCGCAGGAATCAGTGAACGTGTACCAACCCAGGTCAGCAGCGCGCGCTGCACCTGGTCCAGCATTTGTTTGCGGGTGGGCCGGCGCAAGACTTTGCCGTCGCTGTCGTATTCACAACCATTGAGGATGCCGTGCAAGCGGCCCTGGTTGTGCAGGGTCAACAGATCGGCTTCCAGTCCTTCGCCACGGATCAAGCCCGCTTCCGGTTCGCTCGGCAACAGGATTTCAGCGGCATAACGCGGCGAGACCACATGCACTTGTGACGCCAGATTGATGCCCGTGCGCATCAGATTGATACAGTTCGGATAGCGTGGATCGGCTACCAGTGCACGGTCGTAATGCAACCTGGGAAACCACGCCGAAGGCGAAGACCAGTTGTTGTCGAAAGGACGCACGCCTTGCAACGACAGGTTATGAATCGTGTAGACCATCGGCAACTGCTGCAAGGCACGGTATGCCGGGTCAAATTTTCGCAGCAGCAACACCAGCGCGGCATGCCAGTCGTGCAGATGCACGACGTCAACACGCTCGACCGCTTGTGTGGCCAGCGCATGAATAACGGCGGCAGAAAACAGCGCAAATTTGGCAGCATCAGTGGCAAAGGGTTCTTTTGAATCATGACAGTAGACGGCGCCAATACCGCACGCCGCAAACAGCGGATGTTCCAGCACCAGATGACGCACACCGCCGGCATCCTCCAACGGTTTGACCTGATACAGGGATAGCGTCTCCAGCGCATTGGCAAAATGCACCGTCATGGTCAGCAGCAATTTTGAGCCAGGCAGTTGTGACAACGACTGATAGCCTGGCGTCAGCACCGTAAGCTGATGGCCAGCGTGCACCAAGGCACGTGGCGCATCGCGCAGCACATCGCCGATGCCACCGACTTTGGCACCCGGCAATGCGCCGTTCTCGGCTGCCACCATCAGGATGTGCATGCTAGAGCCCACCTACGCTCTGGCCCAGCATCGCGCGTGTTACCAGCGTTACGCCGCCATCGGTAACGCGGAAGCCGCGCGCACGATCAACGACAGGATCAAGGCCGATGCTGGTGCCCGGTGGCACATGGCAACCACGGTCGATAATGGTTTTGCGCAAATGACAATTGCGACCGACATCCACTTCCGGCAGCAGTACAGATTCCTCGATAGTGGAATAGCTATGGGTTCTCACATTCGAATACAGCACCGATTGCACAATTTTGGAGCCTGAAATGATGCAACCGCCCGAAACCAGTGAATCCACCGCATAGCCACGGCGGTCATCGTCATTGAACACAAACTTGGCCGGCGGCAACTGTTCCTGGAAAGTCCAGATCGGCCAGCGTGGATCGTACAGATTCAACTGCGGCGATGGCGAGGTCAGCTCAATGTTGGCCAACCAGTAAGAATCCAGCGTGCCTACGTCCTTCCAGTAAGCCTTCTTGTTTTTCTCCGGGTCAGCGAAACGATAGGCGTAGACCTTGTTGTCCTTGATGATCGACGGAATGATGTTCTTGCCGAAGTCATGGTCTGACTGCAGGTCTTTGCTGTCATGGCGCAACTGTTCAAACAGGAATTCGCTTCTGAACGTGTAATTGCCCATCGACGCCAGGCACATGTCAGGATCATTTGGCAAAGGCTTGGGATTGGCTGGTTTTTCCTCGAAGCCGATGATGCGATAATTTTCATCCACCTGCACCACGCCGAACGCATTGGCGGCTTCTTTCACCGGCACCACAAAACACGACACCGTCATATCGGATTGTTTTTCGGAATGAAACGCCAGCATGTCACCGTAGTCCTGACGATAGACATGGTCGCCCGACAGAATCATGACGTTGGCCGGAATCTCACCGCGAATGATGTCGATGTTCTGGTACACGGCATCGGCCGTGCCCTGATACCAGTTGTCGGAATACCGTTGTGACGCCGGCAGGATCTCAATGCCCTCCCCCAGCTCCTTCTTGAAATGACCCCAACCACGCACCAGATGCTTGATCAACGAATGCGCCTTGTACTGCGTTACCACGCCCACCCGGCGAATGCCGGAGTTGATGCAGTTCGACAACGGAAAATCGATGATGCGAAATTTGCCGCCGAAGAACAGCGCCGGTTTGGCGCGCCACTCGGTGAGTTCATACAAACGCGAGCCACGGCCGCCGGCGAGAATGATGGCGTAGGTATCACGGGTGAGTCGGCTGACATAGCGGGAGTTACTGTCGGTCATGGAAAGGTCTCAATAGGGTCTCAAGGTAGTCACTCTAACGGGGGTAATGTTACTGGCTTGTCCATATGCCAAATCTCCTGCGCATAGGAATTAATGGTACGGTCACTCGAAAAGAATCCGCTGGCAGCAGTGTTGCGGATACTCATGGTAGTCCAGTGTTCCACATCAGTGTAGGCCAGCGCAGCCGACGCCTGAGCTGTGACATACGAGCCGAAATCAGCCGCTGTCATCCACGGATCATAGCCGTTGCGGATGCTGGAGGTGAGTGGCGCGAAAATGCCGCGCTCATGCGGGCTGAACAGGTCGGATTCCAGCGCCTGCATGACAGCGCTGAAGCTGGCGTCGGCAGCGATAATGGCATTGGGCTGGTAATTCTGGCGCATGACGTCAACTTCTTCAGCCGACAAACCGAACAGGAAAAAGTTGTCAGCGCCTACCTCATCGCGGATTTCGATATTGGCGCCATCAAGTGTGCCGATGGTGAGTGCGCCATTCATCATGAACTTCATGTTGCCCGTGCCCGATGCTTCCTTGCCAGCGGTGGATACCTGCTCCGACAAATCGGCGGCCGGTGCAATAACTTCCATCGCACTTACCTGGTAGTTGGGAATGAAGGCAAGGCGCAACCAATCGCGTGCGCGCGGGTCGCTGTTGACTACCGCTGCCACGTTGTTGACCAGCTTGATGATCAGCTTGGCAATGGTATAACCAGGCGCGGCCTTGCCACCGATAAGTACACAGCGTGGTGCCATGCCGGCGGTATCGCCGTTGCAAATGCGCAAATAGAGATGAATCACATGCAGCACATTCAGCAGTTGGCGTTTGTATTCATGGATGCGTTTGACCTGCACGTCGTACATCATGTTGGGGTCGAACTCCACGCAGCTGCGGCTCATCACCAATGTCGCCAGCGCCACCTTGTTGTCGTACTTGATGCGGCGCCATTGGCGACGGAAATCCTTGTCGTCGATGAAGTCATTGATCTTGTGCAATTGGCTCAAATCCGTGATCCACGCTTCGCCGATGCTTTTGTTGAGCAACTGGCGCAGGCCCGGATTGCAGAAGGCCAACCAGCGGCGCGGCGTTACACCATTGGTCTTGTTGTTGAATTTTCCCGGCCACAGCTCGTTAAAAGTTTTGAACAAGCCATCCTTGAGCAACTGCGTATGCAGCGCTGCCACGCCGTTGACGGAATTGCTGCCGACAATGGCGAGATAGGCCATGCGAATTTGCGGCTCTGGCCCTTCTTCAATGATCGACAGCTCGCGCAGCTTGTCGACATCGCCCGGCCAGCGCGCGGCTACTTCCTCCAGGAAACGGTGGTTGATCTCAAAAATGATTTCCAGCAGACGCGGCAGCAGCTTGCCAAACAACGCCACCGGCCAGCGTTCCAGCGCTTCCGGCAACAACGTGTGGTTGGTGTAGGCCATGCACGCGACGGTAGTGCGCCAAGCGTCTTCCCACGACACGTGATAATCATCGATCAACAGCCGCATCAGCTCAGCCACGGCCACGGCCGGATGCGTGTCGTTAAGTTGAAAACCGTTCTTGTCGGCAAAAAGACGCAAGTCGGTGGTGTTGTGGCGGAACCAGCGCGCGATCACATCCTGCAAGCTGGCTGATGACAGGAAATATTGCTGGCGCAGGCGCAGCACCTTGCCGTTCATCGACACATCGTTGGGATAGAGCACCATCGAAATCTGCGCGGCAGCATTCTGCTGTTGCACGGCTTCCTGATAGTCACCGGAATTGAATTGCGCCAAGCTGAGTTTGTCACTGGTATCGGCCTTCCACAGCCGCAAGGTGTTGACGGTGCCGTTCTTGTAGCCGGGAATTGGCACGTCATGGGCAATGGCCAGCACATCGACTGCACTCACCCAACGCACACGGTAACGGCCCTCCTCATCGGTCCAGCCTTCGGTATGCCCGCCGAATTTGACGGTGCGGGTATTCTCGGGTGACACGATTTCCCACGGTGTGCCAGCCTCCAGCCAGTGATCAGGCACTTCGATCTGGAAACCTTCGCGAATCTTCTGGTGAAAGATGCCGAAGTCATAACGGATGCCATAACCGGTCACTGGATAACCCAGCGTGGCACAGCTGTCGAGGAAGCAGGCTGCGAGCCGACCCAGACCGCCATTGCCAAGACCGGCGTCGGGTTCCTGGTCCATCACTTCTTCCATCACACAACCGAAGCTTTTCAAGGCCAGCTCCAGCGGATGTTCCAGATCAAGATTCATGACTGCATTGTTGAGCGCTCGCCCCATCAGGTATTCCAGCGACAGATACGCCACACGTCGACCTTTGCTGGTGCGGTAGTGGTCACGGGTGTTGCGCCAGCGCTCTACCAGGCGATCACGCACAGTCAGCGCGGCGGCCTGGTACAGATAACGTTCCGGCAGGTCTGACTGCCCGCGCCCCAGTGTCAGATGGTAGTGACGCAAGACATCCTTTTTGACTGCACGCGTGTCCATGCCAAGCCAGGGGTGATCGTCCTCGAAATGTTTTTCAGAACTGCTTTTCATTCGGGTGCTCCTGTTTAATTGGCTGTTGCCACTTCATGCCTAGCATTTACCGTGCCGCTTGCAGCAACAAGGTGCTGAAGGCAGGCAAACCCAGGCTGTCGCTCAAGCGCGACTCGCCTCTGGGCTGACCATGTTGCAGCATGGTATCCAGCAGCACATTCCAGCCCGCCACCGCATCACGCAGCGGCAGTGTGAAATCGGCCGGCGCGTCGCTGGCATTGAACAAGGCCAGATAATGCTCGCTGCCGGCAATGCCGGTGGGTGACACCATGTAGCCGAGACTGCGCACGTTGTGCTGGCCCCAGTGACGCGGCTGCATTTCTTCACCATCGCTGTTGAACCAGCGTATGGCTGGGTCATGCGGATTACCGGTTTCATGCAAGTAGGCGTTGTGCCACAAGCCGGGGTGAGTGGTCTTGAGGCTGAGCAAGTAACGGGTAAATTCCAGCATCGATTGCTGGTCAGGGCCTATTTTGTCCCAATGCAACCAGCTCAGCGGCGAATCCTGGCAATAGGCATTGTTGTTGCCCTGCAACGAATGACTCATTTCATCGCCGGCTGCCAACATTGGTGTGCCTTGCGACAGCACCAGCGTGGTCAGCAGATTGCGTTGCTGACGCTGACGCAGTGCTTCAATGAACGGATCATTGGTGGCCCCCTCTTCACCGTAGTTGCTGCTGTAGTTTTCCGAATGGCCATCGTGGTTGTCTTCCAGGTTGGCTTCATTGTGTTTGTGCTTGTAGCTGCACAGATCACGCAACGTAAAGCCGTCATGGCAAGTCAGGAAGTTGATGCACGAAGAAGGCCGGCGGCCGGAGTGTTCAAATATATCGCTGGAGCCATGCACACGGCGCGCAAACTCGGGCAGCATGCCGGCATCGCCGCGCCAGAACCGGCGCATGGTGTCGCGATAGCGGTCGTTCCATTCGCTCCAACCGGGCGGGAAGTTACCGAGTTGATAGCCGCCGGGGCCGATGTCCCAGGGTTCGGCAATGAATTTCACTGCCGCCAGCACCGGGTCCTGATGCAATGCATCGAGAAACCCGCTGCCACGATCAAAGCCATATTCTTCACGCGCCATGATGGTGGCCAGATCGAAACGGAAACCGTCAACGCCCATTTCCGTGACCCAGTAGCGCAGCGAATCCATCACCAGCTTGATGACGCAGGTATTGGAAAAATTGAGTGTATTACCGCAGCCGGTATCGTTGATGTAGTAGCGCGGATTTTCCGCTTGCAACCGGTAGTACGACAGATTGTCGATGCCCCGCAAACTGAACGTAGGCCCCAGTCGCCCGCCTTCCGCAGTATGGTTGTACACAACATCCAGAATCACTTCGATGCCGGCATCGTGCAGCGCCGATACCATGTCGCGAAATTCAAGCACGTTGCC
>CANCGR010000074.1 GCA_947377625.1 Gammaproteobacteria bacterium
GTATTGGCATCCACATCGGGATTCACGCGCAGTGAAATCGCGGCCACCTTGCCCATCGCATGCGCAACCTCAGACAGACGCTCCAGCTCCGGCACCGACTCCACATTGAAACAGTGAATGCCCGCTTCAAGCGCAGCCTGCATCTCGACAACGGTTTTACCCACGCCAGAGAAGATGATTTTGTCGGGGTCAGCCCCTGCCGCCAGTGCGCGCGCCAGTTCACCGCCAGAGACAATGTCAAAGCCAGCGCCAAGCCGGGCCAGCACATTCAGCACCGCCAGGTTGGAGTTGGCTTTCATCGCATAGCAGATCAAATGCGGGCGCCCTTGCAGTGGCTGTTGATAAGCCAGGAACTGCGCTTCCAGCATCGCACGCGAATAGACGAAACATGGCGTGCCATAGTGAGCTGCCAGTGCGTCCAGCGACACGTCTTCGGCGAACAGCTGATGATTGCGATAGTTGAAGGCGTTCATGCTTTGGCAAACCCGGTAACGTGAGTCTTGGCAGGGGGTGGCACCAGCGGGCCTTTCTGGCCGCAGCCGGCCAAGGCGAGGCACGACACGACCAGCAGCACGGTCAACAATTTCATGGGGAACGACTCGTATGTAACAAGCGCGGAATTATACCTGCGGGAGCGGCTACAGCGGAGCGGAAAATGCAATCAGCGGCTTATTCAGCGCTTTCCTGGTTCAAATCGCCGGAAGACAAAAGTCCCTGGTTTTCCTCCCTGATTGCTGCCGCTGCATCATCATAGAGAAAGGGCAGATAGACGTAGCGCTGGCCCTTGGTCACCGCAGTAGCCTCATGCAACAGCGAGCAAGAAAATACCACGGCACCGCCGGCCGGCGGGTTGTAGGTGGCTTGGCCAAATTCCGGAAAGCGCAGCAGCCCGCCCGCGAATTCACCCGAATTCAACACCAATGAAACCGCGAAGCGCCGGTGGGCGGTGCCTTTGGTGGTGTTGTCGCGGTGAGGCCGGAAATGGCCGCCGGTTTCCCCGTCATAGCAAGCCACGATGTGTCGCTCTATGCGATTGGCATGAAACTGGAAAGCTTTCCTGATCTCGGGAATAACACAGGCGTGAATCCGCCCCATGCATTCCTTTTTCAAGGCTTCGTCTTCAATGGTTTTGTCGGTTCGCCGTTTGTGCCCATAGTCGTAGATGCCGACAGTTTTGCCGTCGATTTCGCGCATAAAGCCAGAGTCGGTGGCACCGCCAGCGTTGTAATGTTCCATCAATCGGCGGCACAGGTCGGCACTGAACACGCGCGGCACAATCAGCACGGGCGCTGGAACCTGGATGCCAAGCGCAGTGCCAACAGCCGGAGCCGCGCCAAGCACTTCCACCAGTTTGGCCACATGCGCTTGCGCATCATTCATGAACGCAATCATGGCGTACACGCAAAGCCGCTCATCCAGAATCACGGAAAATCGGTGATACTGTTGGGGATCACCATTGCCAAACTGTCGGCTGATGGCCTGGTCAAAATCCCAGAAGTGACGAATGCCCGGCATACTTTCGGCCACCCGACCGCTTTTCTCATCTTCGGGGTCGATGCTGACACCAAAAAAACTGGCGTGAACGTCATCAAAGATACGTCGGTGGCGCGCCACTGCTGCCAAGGTCGCGCGGCCTGTTTCATCGCCCGCAGTGGCAAAAAAACACAGCACGATATAACGCCCGGCGACGGTGTCGAAGCGGTATTTCTCATTGGAGGTGGAGCGTGCAGTGAACCATGGCGCGGGAGTGCCCACAGCAGGTAGCCGGATAGTGAATTCTTTGGTGGATGGCTGAACGGTAAACATGAACTTAGCTTAGGAGGAAATCCGGTACCGTCAAGTTGTATAGCGGGAAGACAGCCGCGACTGCGGCCTGGTATCGAAGTGAACTACAATGCCGCACCTCACAGGACACCAGCCATGACCGAAGCCGAATTCCTCTCTCTCTACCAGGCTACCCTCAAGCACATCGAGGAAACCGTAGAGGCTGCCATTAACGACGACGATGCCGCCATCGACTACGAAAGCGGCAATGACATGCTGACGCTGAGTTTCAGCAACAAGTCAGTAGCGATCATCAGCCGACAGACGGCGATCAGCCAGTTATGGCTGGCAGCGCGTTCGGGCGGGTTTCATTATGACTACAAGAGCGCTTTGCAAACCTGGGTTTGCACCAGCACCGGTGAGACTTTGCCGGCGATGCTGCAAACCATCTGCCAGCAGCAGGGCGGCGTGACAATCAGCTTTTCCTAAAGCTCTATAGTGGGCACTGGCGCGGCCGGTGCATGCTGCTGTGCCTTTCTCATCAAATCCTGCAAGGCCAGCGGCAAGGTTGCTGAACGCGACTTGATCGACGGCAGCAAGCGTTTGAGCAGAAATTCATCCAGCGTCTGATCACGACAGCCGAGTTTGGCCAGCCAAGGACGCACACGGTTGGGATTGGGCGCGGGCGCTTGCATGTTGCGCAGGCGCTCGAAGCTGCAATGTGCCAGGTGCAGCACGGCAATGTTTTCGCGGTGCAGCTGCGGAATGCTGTCGGGCGGCACCAGCTCGGGCCAGCTCTGGTATTGCAAAGCCTCGCTGATGTTTTCCGGAATTTGCCATTCGCGCAGCAGCATCATGCCGACAATGTCGGCGTCGAGCAGGCTCATCAGAAAATCCTGTTTCTGGTTCTGGCGACGCAGCAACAGCACCACGCTCTTGCCGATGTCGTGCAGGATGCCGAGCGTGCTCAGCATCTGCGCCGAGCCGGCTTTGAGGGTGAGGCTGATCTCGCTGCACAGCACCGAAATCATCATTGAATGCGCCTGCAATTGCCGGAATTCCGGGGTGTTGGGCATCGTGCTTTGCACGCCAGTGTTGATCAGCAACTGCTGCATCTGGTTAAAGCCCAGCATCATCACCGCATGCTGAAAATCCTTGATTTTGTGGGTCAACCCGAACCAAGCGGAGTTCACGGTGCTGAGCACTGATGCGGTCAATGATGGGTCTTGCCGCGCAATCTCGACGATGGTGCGCGTGTTGGCATTGGGGTCGTTCATCAGGCTGGTGATCCTGGTCGAGTAGGGCGGCAGCTTCGGCAGATTGGCCAGCAGCGTCTTTAGTGAAGCCGCGTTCAGATAGGGTTCCTGGCGCGCCATTAGCGCGGCTACCACTGCTTCAGCATCGGCGGCCACCGCCGCGCCTTTGGATGGCGTGTTGCGAGAGAGCTGGGCGAACAGCCGGTTGAAAGTCGGCATCAGGTTTTTGTGCAAGATCAGCTGGCTGGCCTCATCCATTTGCGAGAGCGCAGTGGTATCCAGCTGCAACACGGTCAGGGCTTGATTGGCCTTGCAGTCGTAGGTGTAGCTGCCCTCCAGTTGCAACAGTGAAGCAGGCACGTAGTCGCCTGCCATCAATTGCAGAGCCACTTGCTCGGGCTCTTGCTGACGGTAGCAGCTGACATTGCCTTCAAAGATCAGAAAGCCTGTGGTGGCCGCTTCGCCGGCACGGAACAACCATTCCTGCGCTTTCAACATACGCACGCCGCCCGCGTTGAACAGCGCGGTCAGGGCTTTTTCACTCAGCCCCTGCAGGGCAGGGTGCTGGTATTTGCGAATAGGTGAAGAGGCAATGGCATTCATGGCGCATCGAAACTGGGGGAGTCCTGACCCTGATAATCGACATGAATGGCGCTTTACTTGAGCGCAAGCGGTGCTGTTTAACCCTTCGCGGGCAGCTGCACGTAAATCGGCCCGGCGCGCGGGGGTATCAAAATGCCGACTTGCGCCAGCGCCAGTTTCAGCTGTTCCTGCAGCTCGGCTCTAACGATGGCATAGTCAGGCGTGTGCACCCATGGCCGCACGAACAGGTCGACACTGGCGCTGCCGATTTTGTCGACGCCAATGGCCGGCGCTGGTGCGGGCAGAATGCGGGCTTCTTTCGCCAGCACGGCAAGAATGGTTTGCCGGGCGGTAACAATGTTGTCATCGCCACTGATGCTGATCACCAGATCGATGCGGCGCGTTGGCAGCGTAGTGGCATTGATAATGATGCCGCTGATGATGGTGGAATTGGGGATGATGATGCGTTGGTTGTCGGGCGTATTGAGCATCGTGCAGAAAATGCCGATCTCATCCACCACGCCGCTGCACACGCCGGTGGTAATGAAGTCGCCGCTTTTGAAAGGGCGGAACATGATGATCATCACGCCGGCTGCAAAATTCGACAGTGAATCCTTCAAGGCCAAACCCACGGCCAGACCGGCAGCGCCCAACAGCGCCAATAGCGAAGAAATGTTGACGCCCAGCGTCTGCACCGAGATCAGCACCACCGCAATCATCAGAAAGCCATAACACAGATGGTTCAGGAACTTGACCAGCGTGTCTTCCAGATTCGACTTCTTCATCACGCGCAGCAGCACTTTGCTGAGGTGATCGACAATCCATTTGCCAACCACAAAAATCACCAATGCCAGCGCGATTTTGCCCAGCCAGGGGGTGAGATAGAGGTCGATGAGAGGAATGTCGGTATGCATGCTGGGCCTGAAATGCGGGAAACGGTGGTTTGGCGGCATTCTAAGAGTGCCAAGCCACGCAAGCCACCCTATAATGCGCCCCCTTAAATGACCTGCGGCTTCCTGCCGGTCACGGGGCCGCCTTCCTGCTCCCCACGGATACCTTACCACCCCCATGATTACCCTTCAGAACGTCACCCTCTATCAGGGCGCCACTGCGCTGCTGGAAACTGTCAACCTTGCCATCTACCCGGGCCAGAAAATCGGCGTGATCGGCCGCAACGGCGCCGGCAAGTCCACGCTGTTCAAACTGCTGATGGGTGAGATGCAACTGGATGGCGGCGAGATTCTGATGCCGGACTGGCTGCAGCGCGCGCAGATGATGCAGGAAACCGAATCCTCCGATCGCAGCGCCGTGGACTATGTGATCGACGGCCACGCGCGTTTTCGTGCCGTTGAACGTGCACTCGATGAAGCCACGCTCAAGGACGACCACGATGCCATGATGCATTGCTATGGCGAGATGGACGAACTCGATGGCTATAGTTTGACCAACCGCGCTGAGCAACTCTTAATGGGGCTTGGTTTCGCCGTTAGCGATTTCACCAAAACCGTGGCCGAATTCTCCGGTGGCTGGCGCATCCGTTTGAACCTGGCGCAAGCGCTGCTGCAACCGTCAGACTTGTTGCTGCTCGACGAACCGACCAACCATTTGGACCTTGAAGCCACGCTGTGGCTGCGCACCTGGCTGCTGAAATATCCTGGCACCGTGCTGCTGATTTCGCATGATCGCCAGTTTCTTGATGAAGTGGTGGGCCATGTCATCAGCTTCGAGAACAAGAAGCTCATCACCTATCGCGGCAACTACTCACAGTATGAGCTGCAGAAAGCCGAACGCCTGTCGCAGCAACAAGCTGTTTACGAGAAGCAGCAGTTGCGCAAAGGCGAGATCGAAGACTTCGTGCGCCGTTTCCGCGCCAAGGCCAGCAAGGCCAAGCAGGCACAGAGCCGTCTCAAGGAATTGCAGCGCATGGTGGATATTGAACCGGCGCATATTGATTCGCCGTTCCAGTTCCGTTTCCGTGAAGCGCCCAAGCTGCCCGATGTGGTGCTGACCTGTGAAGATGTGACAGTGGGTTACACCAAGCCGCTGTTCAGTGATTTTTCCATCACCATCAACGGCTCTTCGCGCATTGGCTTGCTTGGCCCCAACGGCCAGGGTAAATCCACGTTCCTGAAATCGCTGGTGAACCATCAGCCCTTGCTCGGCGGAAAACTGCATTTTCACGAACACACTCGCGTGGGTTATTGCGCGCAGCAACAGACCGATGTGCTTGATCAAGACGCCAGCCCGATGTTGTTGATGCGGCGTATTGATGAGAAAACCCCGGAACAGGAACTGCGCAACTTTCTCGGCTCGTTTGCGTTTCGCGGTGAGCAAGCCGATGCCTGCATTCGTCCGTTCTCTGGCGGTGAAAAATCACGCCTCGCGCTGGCGTTGGTAGCGTGGCAACGGCCGAATCTTATGCTGATGGACGAACCAACCAACCATCTCGATCTGGAAATGGTGCATGCGCTCACTCGCGCACTGCAGGAATACGGCGGCGCATTGATTCTGGTGTCGCATGATCGTCACTTGCTCAACAACACGGTCGATGAGTTTCTGGTGATTCGCGGCGGCCAGGTTGAATTCTTTGATGGCTCACTTGATGACTACGAGAAAATGGTCATGGACGGTTCCTCAAAAGCCCGCGACGGCGCGCCCAAAGCCAGCAACGCGGTTGCAGCCAAACAAAACAACGACAGCAAGGAAAAGCGTCAGCTCTCTGCACAAGCGCGTGAGCAGTTGAAGCCGTTACGGGAAAAGATTCGCAAGCTGGAACAGCAGCTGGAGAAGGAACAAAAACAAATCACTACGCTCGAGCAGCAGCTCACTGATCCCACTCTTTACGAAGAAGCCAGCAAAGCCAAACTGGCGAAGCTGGTGCAGCAGCAAGGTGAGTTGAAGCGCCAGCTTGCGCTTACGGAAGAGAGTTGGTTGCAGGCGACGACGGAGCTGGAAGAGTTGTCAGGCTGATTCTGCGCGAATAGGCGCATCCAAAATCTGATCCACTGGCCTATTCCGAAGTTTTTCTCGGCCGGCAGTTAAAAATATTCAGGAAAACCCCGCAAAATGCAGCTATAACTAAGTTATGGCTGCACGGAGGAGCTTGTCTAAAAATAACATATTTGGTAGTTTGTGATGGAATACACGATCGACTATTACAGCAAGGCAGTGCAAGAGAAGATTCTTGCGCTGCCGGACACTCTGGCCGCACGTTATGTAGTGCTCACGCGCAGGATGCTGGTGTTTGGACCAAACCTGGGTGAGCCGCACACTAAAGCATTTGGCAATGGATTGTTTGAATTAAGGCTCAAAGGTTCTGAAGGAATAGTTCGGGTATTTTTCTGTACGCTCGTTGGAAAAAGAATCGTGATGTTGCATAGCTTCATCAAAAAAACGGAAAAGACCCCACTCCATGAAATCGAAATTGCAGAAGCCAGGCACAAGAAAATCAAACATGCTTACCCATAAACAACTGGAAAAGAAGCTGCTGCGCCGTCCCGGTGTAAAAGCCGAGGTAGAACGACTCGAACAGGAAGAGGGTGGCTTGTTGGATGCGTTGCTTAAAGCCCGTTACGGTGCTGGTCTTACCCAGGCTCAGGTTGCCGAACGCATGGGTACCCATGCACCTGCCGTTGCCAGATTGGAACGCGCGCTTGCCACCGGCAAACATTCCCCATCAATTGCTACCTTGCGGTCGTATGTAAAAGCTTGTGGCAAGAAGCTGGTGCTGCGAGTGGCGTGAAAACGTTAAGCCTGAATCACGATAGAGCGCTAATGCTTTAGAAAATCATTCCCCAAAAAGAACTTTACATGCCTTAAGTGATATAGTTATATATAACAGCATAGCAATAAAGACGTCAGGTCGGATTCACAGCCATGCTGATCGTAAAAACCGAAGGCTTGAGCAAGTCATACAAGAAAGTACCGGTGGTGCGCGACATCTGTCTTGAGATTGCAGCAGGGCAGGTCTATGGCTTTCTGGGCCCCAATGGCAGCGGCAAAACCACTACGCTTGGCATGGTGCTGGGGATAATCCATCCTGATAAAGGCCATATCAGTCTGGCTGGCTCACAGACTCCCGCTCAGTTGCTCGCCGCCAGACGCCGCGTAGGCGGCATTCTGGAGCAGCCCAATTTTTATCCGCATCTGTCGGGCTACGACAACCTCAGAATTGCGGCCGGCATCAAAAGTCTGAGCGGGCAGGCCATCGCCGCCAACGAGATCGACAGAGTGTTGGCGCTGGTCAAGCTCGGCACTTTCAAGTCGCGCGAGTTTCGACACTATTCGCTCGGCATGAAGCAAAGGCTGGCGCTTGCCTCAGCGCTGATCGGCCAGCCGGAGCTGTTGATTCTGGATGAGCCTACCAACGGACTTGATCCCGAAGGCATGCAGGAAATTCGCGAGCTCATTCTTGCGCTGGCTGCCGATGGCCTGACGATCTTGCTGTCTACCCACATGCTCAATGAAGTGGAGCGCACCTGCACCCACACCGGCATTATCAAGAACGGCGTTTTGCTGATGAGTTGTAAAGTGGATGAGCTGCTGCGAGCACCTGACAACTACCGTCTTGAAACGGAACACTTGCAGGATTTGATCGAGGAATTGCATCGCTATCCCGGGGCCGCAACTGTTTCAGCCCAACAGGACCACGTCATCGTTCAGCTCAGCGATCGCAACCCCGCCCGCCTCAACCAGCATCTGGCGCTGAAAGGCATCTATCTGTCGTCGTTGGTGCCGATTTCACACAGCCTCGAACAAGTATTTCTGCAACTGACCAACACTGCGGAGCCGTCAGCATGATCTGGAAACTGTACTTGCTTGAGCTGCTGAAGCTGCGCAAACGGCTGGTGACGGTCGGCATCTATATGGTTTACCTGTTTCTGTTGTTCTTTTCCTACGGCGCCATGGCCTGGAACCGTTATGACGGAAATTTCAAGGGGAGCTTTCAGCTGCCGTCCGCGTGGCAATTTATTTTTGGAACCGGTCTGCTGTTTACCTGCGTATTTTCGGGAGCTTTGCTGATTCTGCAGACCGCCGGTGAATTTGAATGGCGCACTGCACGGCAGGGCATCATCGATGGTCTGGCGCGCCAGCAATGGTTGCTTGCCAAATTCATGCTGGTGCTGACGCTGGCTTGCTGTTTTTTTGTTACCCAGTTTGTGTTCAGCACCGCCTTGGCCGTCTATGCAACCCCGGCGCTGCCCGTTGGCTGGTTTGGTGCGGTTCAGGCCAGTGCCTTT
>CANCGR010000075.1 GCA_947377625.1 Gammaproteobacteria bacterium
GGCAACACCCCCAACGGTGTGCCCGACACCACTGCCAATGTGTGGGTGAACTATGCACCGATACCGCAGGTGCAGATTGGCGCCGGCCTGCGCTATGTCGCCGAGCGCTTCAGGGACGACCAGAACACCGGCGTGCTGCCGTCCTACACATTGCTTGATGCGGCGGTGAGCTGGACAGTAAATCCAAAAACCACGCTGACCTTGCGCGCCCGCAATCTCACCAATGACAAGGATTATGTGCTGTCCGAATACGTTACCGACCAGTGGGTGTTTGGCGAGCCACGTGCTTATGAGATCAGCGCGCGTTACAGCTTCTAGGCCGTAACTTGCTGCTCACTTGCATGAAAACACTTAAGCGTTGGCTGTTTTTGTTCCACCGGTGGTTGGGCGTGGTGCTGTGCCTGTGGTTTGCACTGCTGTTCGCCACCGGCATCATCATGATGTATGTGGAATATCCGGAACTGACAGAAGAGGAGCGCGTGTCACAGCTCGAGCCTTTGAACTTTGCTGCGCTGCATGTGAACGTGGAGCAAGCCGCGCAGCTTGGTGGCGGCAGTGAATTGCGCAGCATCAAACTCACACAAGTAACCGGCCGGCCCGCGTATCAATTCACCGATAGCGCCGGCCAACTGCGCACAGTCTTCGCCGATGATGGCTCCGTATTGGAGGGGCTGACACCGGAGCAGGCTTTGGCAGCCGCGCAACACTCCGGCTTTGCCGGCACAGATGCCAGACCCGCCTACGCGGGTTTGCTGGAGATGGATCAATGGACGGTGTCATCGGCACTGAACAACGCCCGCCCTTTGCACAAGGTAGTGCTCAACGATGCGGCTGGCACGCAGCTGTACATTTCCAACCGCAGTGGTCAGGTAGTGCGCGACACCGAGCGCACCGAACGCTTGTGGAATTGGCTCGGCTCTACCGTGCACTGGATTTATCCCTGGCAGTTACGCCGCCATGCAACTGTGTGGAGCAATCTGCTGATTTATCTGTCGCTGGCCGGTGTGTTTTCAGTGCTCAGTGGCGCGGTGATTGGCTATTGGCGTTTGCGGGTAAAAAATCCTTATCGCGGCACCAGCGTCACGCCTTATCAGGGCATTCAACGCTGGCATCATCTGCTGGGCCTGGGCTTTCTGATTTTCGTGAGCACCTGGATTTTCAGCGGACTGATGTCGATGTCGCCCTGGCATATCTTTGACAATGCCACGCAGGTGGAAGAGCAGGAACTGCGTTACCAGGGTGGCTTGCTGACAACACCAAACGATTTTCCTGCGCTAACCATCGCACCAAACACTAACGCTGAAACTCCAGAACACGCTGCCGTGCGTGAAAGCGCCGGAGCGATAAAAGAAGTGGAATGGCGGCAGCTGGGCGCCACGCGCTATCTGGTGCTGTCGCGCTCGGCCACCGACAAATCCGTGCTGCTGCCCAGCGGCCTTGCCGATGCAGCCGCTTTGCAAACCTTGATTGCTGCCAACGTCCAGCACTTGCAGCCCAACGCCGCGTTGTTCGAACTGCAAGTACAGAACAGCTACGATTCCTACTATTACACACACCACAATCGCTATCGCCCGCTGCCAGTGCTGCGCGCCCGCTTCAACGACGCGGAGAATTGTTGGTACTACCTCGACCTCAACACCGGCGCGCTGGTGCAGCGTCTGACCACTACCGACCGCTGGGCCCGCTGGCTCTACAACGGCATGCACAGTCTGGATTTTTCCTTCCTGTTCCAGCATCGCCCGGTCTGGGATATCAGCGTCATCGTGTTGTGCCTGTGCGGATTTGGATTTGCGCTCACCAGTGTGGTGTTGGGATGGCGGCGTTTGCGTAGTACTTTTTAGGCATTAAAACCATGGATTCCATGGACAGCCAGAGGCCATCCAAACAATCAACACTGCGGTTCGCAGTACTACTGGTGCAGGCACGCCTTTTATTATTTTTAGGCTATGCCTGCACCAAGCTCCCCCCAAGGAACACTTACAAATACTTGAACAAACTCAACTGCGTGGTCTTGGCGTAGGCCTCCTGCGCCGCTTGCAATGAAGCCATTTGCTGGTTGAATTTCGAGATGGCCTCGGCGAAATCAAGATCCTGCGTGCCTGATTTCAGTGTGGTCATCTGCAGTTTGAAATCGGCATTGATGCCATCCATGTTGTCGACACTGTTGAGCCTGGCGCCCACTGCTGCGCGCTGATTGTTGACGGCGTTAAGCGCCTGATCGAGATTGCCCAGCCCCTGCGCCATCAGGTTTTGCATCGAACTCTGGTTGCTGGCACTGCCACTGACAGTGCGCAGCGCTGTGCCAATGCCTTTGACAGTGTCGAACAACGACTGTGCTTGTGCTGTCTGCACCGAGACCGTATCGCCTGCGGCAGGCGGGCCGGTCAATGCCATCTGCACACCACCAAAGGCCAGACTTTGGCCGTCGCGATAAATGCCGCTGGCTACAGTGTTGGGCGTCGGTGTGGCTGAATCTGTCACCGTGTAGTTCATTGGCTGGCCGCTGGCGCCAGCGGTAAACGTAATCGTGTAGGTGCCCGGCACAAAATTCGGGTTGCTGGAAAATTCACCTACCAGCAGAGAGCCGTGATTATTGATGCCGGCTTTGACTTGCACGTTGCCGTCGCCACCGGGAATCTGCATGAACAACTGGTCACCGTTGTCGCGCACACTCACCTTGGCGCCGTCACCAATCTGCAGTTCACGCGAAGTCTGGTCGCCCTGATAGCTTACTGAAGTGCCGTTGTCGAGGAACGGCACGATGTCGCCGGCACCGCCGGCAAACAGATATTCGCCATTGGCATCACGGGTGTTGGTGAGCGAAAGCAGCTCCTTGTAGCGTTGATCGATTTCCAGCGCGATGTCGTTTCTGGCACTGTCGTGATTGGTGGGGCTCATGCCTTGAACGGTGAGTTCGCGAATGCGCTGCAAGGAGTCGTTGATGTTGCCCAGCACCGAATCCTGCTGCGAAAGCGTCGCTTGCGCCACGCTGCTGTTGCGGGTGAACTGGTCAATCATGCCGATATTGGCGTTGAGGTTAAGCACTTTCACCGCACCCGACGGATCATCCGACGGCTTCATGATGCGCAGCCCGCTGGTCAGTTGCAGCTGCGTGCGCTGCAGGCTGGCGGTTTGCTCCTGCATCAGGTTCAGCCCTTGCGAATATTGTGAAAAAGTCGGAACACGCATGTTGGCTACCTAATCGACTGCAGCAGGGTATTGAACACATCATCGGCAATCTTGATCATCTGTGCCGCAGCCTGATAAGCCTGCTGGAACTTCAGCATGTTGGCCGCTTCTTCATCGAGATTGACGCCACTGACGCTGTCACGATATTGCTGGGCCTGCAGCAGCAGCGCACTTTGCACACTCTTGTTGGAATCGGCTTGCTGCTGGTTAACACCGACATCCGCCACCAACGATGCATAGAAACTCTGCAGCGTGTCCTGCTTGCCATTGACGATCTTCGCGCTCTGCAAATCCGCCAGCGCCAACGCATTGCGGTTGTCACTCTTGGCGCCGTTGTTGGCGGATACAGTGAAGGTGTCGTTGGCAAGCGGCGCACCACTCGCATGAAAACTGATGCCGAGCCCGGCCAGCGTAAAGTCCTTGCCGCCCGCGTCAGTGGCAGGGTCATAGGCCAAGGTGCCAGTCACCGCACCGCTCATGACAAAGCCAGGCAGGCCGGCACCCAGTGCATTGGCATCAAAGGTCAACACCAGCGGACTCGACAGCGGCAGCATGGTGGCGTCTACCACTTGCAGATTGTCCACTTTGGCTTTGCCGGTATTGCCGGCAGCAGCCACTGTTTTTACCGGGGAGGCAGCGGCAATCAAACGCGGATCTTTCACCATCACCTGAAAATTGCCGGCAGCCGCGCGCGCCGGATTGAAGTTGAAACTGTCGTTGGTGGCCGGCACACCGGCACTGGTGTCCACATCCATGCCATCAAGCGAGAGCACGCCGGTGCCACTGACCGTGGTGTTGTCAGTCATGCGCGTGAGATGCCACACGCTGCCATCGTATTTGAGTCGGTAGTCGCTGGCTTTGATGTCGGCAACATCGGTAATGGTTACTGCGGGCGCCGTGGTGCCGGTATTGGTGGCGCTCGGCACTACGTTGAAGGCAGGCGCATTGAAGAAATCACCGCCGATGTTCGCCAGCAGGTCCATGCCCTTCTGGTGCTGTGCATTGAATTGGCTGCCCAGAGTGAGTGCCAGCAAGCCCAGGCGCGCTTCGGTCTGCGCCATGTTGCGATCACGAAAATCCATCATGCCGTGCAACTCGCCACCTTGCAGGTATTGGCTGATGATGCTGCCACTGCTGCTGCCTGTGCCGGCGAAGGCGACCTCCAGCTTGGTGCTATCGTCAGGGTTCGCACGCGTGGTCAGCAGACTCACATCGTTGCCCACTACCAGCGGTTGGCCCTTGCCGGCAAATACATTGGCGCTGCCATCGTCCTGCAGCACCACACTGATACCCACTTTGGTAGCAAGCTTGGTCAGCAACTTGTCGCGCTGGTCGAGCAGATCGTTGGGGGTTGAGCCGTTGTTGCCGGCGGTGGCACTCACAATCTGCATGTTCACTTGCCGGATGCTTTGACTGAGCCCGTTGATTTCATCGACGGTGGTTTTTATGTGGGAGTCGATGTCCTGGCCGAGGCTCTTCATGCTGTGGTCGATGCTCTGCATGCGTTGCGCCAGATCATTGGCACTCGACAACATTACCTGCCGCTCCGGCATGCCAGCCGGATTGGAACTGACACCTTGCACACCGTTGAAAAATTGCTGCAGCGAACTGTTGATGCTGTTGTTGGCGTCCGCCATCATGTCATCAAGGCGTGTGCTGTATTGCAGGTAGGCGTTGTAGCGACTGTCAGACGAGCTGAACCCTTGCACCTGCTTGGTCATGAAAGCATCGCTGGAGCGGGTAATGCTTCCCACCACCGCGCCCTGCCCCACGGCATTGGAACCGAATTGTTCGGAGGAGCGCGCTTCAAAATTGACACGCTGGCGGCTGTAGCCGTCAGTGTTGGCGTTGCTGATGTTGTGGCCGGTGGTGGACAGCGCCTGCTGCACGTTGAGCAGCGTGGCCGAGCCAAGTCGTAACAGGTCCATGGCTGTTATTCACCCCTCGGCACAATGGTCTTTGACAGCTGTTTTTCTATCACCTTGGCCAAGCCAAGACTGCCATTGCGCGAAAAATCCAGCGCCATTTGCTGATCGCTCATGTCCTGGTAACTCTGCATTGCCGCACTGTCGAACATGCCGTCTTTGGGAACCGTGTCGCGCATGGCCTTCATCATCATAGTCACAAACAATGATTCAAACTGCTTGGATACTTCCTTGATGGCCTGCTGCGGGTCCTGATGACTTTCCATCTTCAAATGCGCCAACGACGACAGGTCGTTGTAAACCGTGCTTTTGCCGGCAGTGCTCGTCGACGGGCGCACCATGCTACTCATGAGGGTTGATGCTGCGCTGTTGATGGGAGTCGTCATGAGAGTGCCTAGATCACGATCAGTTGCGCGCGCAGTGCGCCGACTTGCTGCAAGGCTTCCAGAATCGCCACCAAATCACTCGGTGAAGCGCCTACCTGATTGACGGCCCGCACCAGTTCATCCAGCGATACGCCCGGCTTGAACAGGAACATGCGATTGTTGTCTTCCTGTACATTCAACGTGGATTTTTTCACATCCTTGGTTTCGCCCTTTGAAAACGCGCCCGGCTGACTTACCGAATTGTTTTCAGCAATAGTGACCGTGAGATTGCCGTGCGCTACTGCGGCTTCTTCCACCACCACATGCCGCCCTATCACCACAGTGCCGGTGCGTGAGTTGATAATGATGCGGGCCGAGGCTTCACCTGGCTGAACTTCAAGATCTTCCAGCAACGCCAGAAACGCCACCTTCTTGTCATTTTCCACCGGCGTGGCAACACGTATGGCGGTGCTGTCGAGTGCAAAGGCAGTGCCGTCACCGAACGCGGTGTTGATCTGGTCACTCAGGCGCTGCGCAGTCGTGAAGTCGGATTGATGCAAATTAAGAGTCAGCGCGGGCACGGGTGAATCAAAAGCTGACAACACTTCGCGTTCCACCGTGGCACCGTTGGGAATACGGCCACTGCTGGGAATGTTGACGGTGATCTGCGAGCCATCCTGCCCGGCGATACCGAAGCCGCCAACGATGAGGTTGCCCTGCGCCATTGCATAAACAGAACCGTCGGCTCCTTTGAGTGGCGTCATCAGCAGCGCGCCACCGCGCAGACTGCTGGCATTGCCGATCGACGACACCGTCACATCGATGGTCTGGCCGGTTTTGGAAAACGCCGGCAGTTCAGCATGCACAATCACCGCTGCCACGTTCTTCAATTGCGGATTGATATTTTCCGGAATCGCCACACCCAACTGCGCCAGCATGCTTTTCATGCTCTGCACGGTGAACTGGGTTTGCGAGGTTTGATCACCGGTGGCATTCAGACCCACCACCAGACCATAACCAATCAACTGGTTGGTGCGCACACCGCCAATCGACACCATGTCCTTGATGCGCTCCGCACGCAGTCCCGGTGACGCCGCCACCAGGGCTACCATGCACAACCAGGCAGTCACGCGGCGCAGTCGTGGGGTCAGCAAGCGATTCAATGTTGCACTCATGGTGAACTCCTTGAACATCAGAACGGACGCAGCGGGCTGAACAATATTTTCCCTATCCAGCCCAGCACGCCGGCATTGCCAGTGGTGCCGGTACCGCTGTAACTGATGTGGGCATCAGCCACCTGCGTGGAGAGCAAGGTGTTGTTGGTGCGCACATCGTTCGGGCGAATGATGCCGTCGAGGCGGATATATTCTTTGCCCTGGTTGATCTCCATCCATTTCTCGCCATGCACGCGCAGGTTGCCGCCTGGCAGCACCGCAGTGACGGTGACAGTGACGCTGCCCGACAAACTGTTGCTCTGGCTGCTGCCGCTGTCGCCGGCAAATTTGTTGTTGGTGGCTACATCAATGCCCATGCCGGGGCGGATGACACCGCCCAGCGTCGGTGCCGCCAGCGACATTGCGCTGTTCTGGTTGACCTTGGTATCAGTGCTTTTGGAACCCGCGTTCTGTTCCACCAGCATTACCGTGAGAATGTCACCGACTCTGCGTGCCTTGATGTCTTCAAACAAGGTCATCTCGGTACCGGCACTGTAGATGGTGCCGTTGATCGGCACCGCCGGCATGCGCGGCTGCGGCAGCGAATCAATGGCCACCGGGTCATCCTTGCGGGAAAAGCCGGCACACCCGCCCAGCATCAACAGTGAGCCGGCCATCCACAACAGGGTGCCGAAAAACCACAGGTTGTTGATCAGTTTTTCGCGCGTCATGGGATCACCTCAGCAGTGCGGGTTATCAAGCGTTATCAAAGATTGTTGTTCACGAACTGCAGCATCTGGTCGCTGCTCTGGATCGCTTTGGAATTCATTTCGTAGGCGCGCTGGGTTTCAATCATGCTGACCAGCTCTTCCACCACGTTGACGTTGGAACCTTCGACATACCCTTGCATCACAGTGCCAAGGCCATTGAGGCCTGGCGCACCGGTTTGCGGCGCACCGCTGGCGCTGGATTCAATAAACAGGTTGCTGCCCATCGGTTGCAGGCCGGCCGGATTGACGAAGTCAGCCAGCTGCAACTGCCCGACTTGCGTAGTGGTTGACTGACCAGGCTGACGTACCGAGACGATGCCATCGGTACCGATCGTAACCGACTGCGCATCAGTAGGAATCGTGATCGACGGTTGCACGGCATAGCCGGTGGAATTCACCAACTGACCCTTGGCATTCACCTGCAAGGAGCCATCGCGTGTGTAAGCGAGCTGGCCGTCAGGCATGGTGATCTGCACAAAGCCTTTGCCATCAATCGCCACATCCAGCGGATTCTGGGTTTGCGACATCGCGCCCTGACTGAACAATTTTTCAGTAGCAACGGTGCGCACACCTGTGCCGATCATCAGGCCGGTTGGATAGAGCGTATCCTGGGAGGACTGCGCGCCCACTTGACGCTGGTTCTGGTACAACAAGTCTTCAAACACGGCACGGCCGCGCTTGTAGCCAGTGGTGCTGGCGTTGGCCAGGTTGTTGGAGATCACACTCATCCTGGTTTGCTGGGCATCAAGACCGGTTTTCGCTATCCAAAGTGACTGGTTCATCGCTTACCTCTGTTTATTACTGTGTGCATTGATTGTTTCATCGCTTAATTCATCTTCAGGATCGACGCGAGCTCATTGGAATTTTCCTTGGCCGAGTCCATCAGTTTCACTTGCGCTTCAAACTGGCGGGCGAGATCGATCATCTTCAGCATTTCACCCACTGCATTGACGTTGCTGCCTTCGAGCGTATTGGTCTGCACTTTCACTTTGGCGTCAGGGTCTGCAATGGCGCCGCGTGGCAGCCGCAACACACCATCATCACCGCGCGTCAGTGTGCGCTTGTCAGGAATTGCCAGCTTGAGACGATCTACCACCACTCGCGTGGTGGCACCCTGACCAGCCGGCTGAATGGAAACCGTGCCATCGCCACCAATCTCGATGTTGACGAACGGTGGCAAGCTGATCGGCCCGCCCTGCCCCATGATTTTCTGGCCGACACCATTGGTCATCTGCCCCAGTGCATCAATGTGCAGATCACCGCGCCGGGTATAGCCTTTGGTACCGTCGGCGGTCTGAATTGCCAGCCAGCCTTCACCATCAATACTGATGTCGAGCGGATTGCCGGTGGTGCGCACCATGCCCTGACCAAGATCAGGCGTACTGGTAAGGCCGTTTTCATCTTCCAGCGAGCTGACGTGCAC
>CANCGR010000076.1 GCA_947377625.1 Gammaproteobacteria bacterium
CGGTCACCGGCACGAAGTCCTTGATGGCCGGCATTGATGAATACTGGTTGCGGGTATCGGCGGTAGAAAAGGTGGCATCAGACACTGTGCTGGCCAGAAACCGCAAATAGCTCAACAGTGCCGGAAACTCCGGATTCTGTACGGGCGCCGGCGGCATGCCTTTGACGGGGTTGCCGACGCGCAGAAATGCGGTCAGCGCTGCATCGTCCGAACTCGCCACTTTTTTCAACAGCGAAGGGGCGAGCTGCCCGCCCTGCCCATTGGCACCGTGGCAATTCGAGCAAGTGGCATTGAACAATTCAACTCCGCTGGACGCTTCTTGCGCATGCGCGCGCGCCATCAACGCCACTGCCACCACCAAACCGCACAACCTTAAAACTTTCTTCATTTACTCAGTCTCACTGGTCTACTGCCTAACTGCTTTGGCGCATCATCAAACTTTTTGCGGATCGCCCATCTGCCAGTCGTGGATCATTTTATAGCGCGCACTTTTCACACGACTGAATTTGCGATCCACCACTTTGTAAAAACCAAAACTCACGATGCGCATCACTTGGCCTTTCTTGAGCGGGACTCCCCAAAAGGAATCAGCCCAGTCGGCAATGCATTCAAAGCGGGTGGGTATTTCCACCGCGATGCCGCCTTCATCAGAAATGAACTCGGTAACCTCCACGGTTTCCTTGATGTACTTCTTCACGTTGGCATAGAAGTCACGAATGCCAGTGTTGCCTCTGATCTCTTTGGCGCCCAGCTCCAGCACCACGTCAGGGTGGTAGAACTCAATGAACGTCATGTCATTGGCGTTGAAGCGTTTCAGATACACATCGTAATCCGCGCGGCTGATACGGTTGGAAACGGCAGCATTGGTGGTGCCGGCAGCGGTCAAGGCCAAACCTGCGCCTGCAAGCATGAATTGTCTTTTGTTCATTCTGGCTTCCCTCTTCAAGTGGATATTTGCGAATCGCAATATGTTTTTATGGAAGGTACAGCCGGGGAATACAGCTGCCCATCATCCAGCCCAATCAATCACTGAATTTCCACATTGTCCGGCTCAATCAATCACCGAATTTCCACATTCTGCGTCAAAGCTCCCCCTATCCTTTTACGCTTACTGCCACCATAATCCTTGCCCACCAGGGGGGAGCTGTCAGAATTTTTGAGGCAATATTTCCTGGCTTGATAAGGGAGTAATTCACCCTGAGAGCAACGGCTGCGGCCATAGAGCCGTCGCCCGTTACTCACTGAATTTCTAGCAACCGTCAACTGGCACTAATCAACTCGACAACCAAATTAACAATCAAGTTAATAACCAAAAGGAAAACCATCATGGCAATCTTTACTCACGTATGTGTTGGGACCAACGACCTCGACAAAGCCAACAAGTTCTATACCGCTGCACTGGGCGCAATCAGCATCAACAACCTTGGTGCCTTTGGTCCGACTGCAACCTTGTACGGCGCAGAAGGTCCTGAGTTCATCGTTCTGAAACCAGGCAACGGCCTGCCTTCCACCTACGCCAACGGCGGCACCATCGGTTTCGCAGCTCCTACCCGCGCCGCAGTGCGTGAATTCCACGCCAAAGGCCTGGCCAACGGCGGTAAAGACGAAGGCCAGCCTGGCCCACGTACTTTCACCCCTACCAGCTACGCTGCCTACCTGCGCGATCCAGACGGTAACAAAGTCTGTGCATACTGCTTCAAAGACGGCGAGTAAGTCGTTGATCTACAGGTTGATCTACGGGCTGATCTATAGAAAGTAACTTCCTGTAGTAGCAAGTCCACAAGGCGAAAGTACCCATGGTGCTTTCGCCTTTTTTATTGCCAGCAATCTACCCCCTGCACCTTCAGAGCCACAATTAGATATTTCTGACCTCTTTTCCACCATATATAGTGTCTATTCCATGTAAGTAACCATATAGCACAATGTGTTATTAATAGTACTTGCAGCACTACATAAATTTAGTATTATTACCCACTGATTAATAAGTGTTTTTACCCATTTTCGGGATAAGACCCACTGCATGAGCACACCCACAGCCCTCTATCTGAGCATCGGCCCCTACCAGGAGATCATCTCTGGTATCAGCACCGTATTCTCTTTTAGCGATGGAGTAGTCAAGCTGACCGGCCCACTGGGTGCCGGCAAATCCAGCCTGTTGCAGGAACTGGCCAGAGAACTGCGCGGCGAGAATTTCGAGGTGGTCGATTTCAAGACCCCACCTAAATCAGTGGAAGAGTTACAGGCTACCTTGATCCGCAAATTCAAATTGGGGGCCGATCTCAGTTTCAGAAAATCCCTGATCCGTTACCTCGCCACCAAACCCCGTGATCTGCAAAAGCTGATCCTGATCATCGACGACGCCCACCAGATGAGCACTGAAGCCTTGGCCGGGCTGCATACACTGCGTGACCTCGACAACAACGGCCAAGCCCTGATCAGCTTGCTGCTGTGTGGTGACAAAACCCTCAATGCCCATCTGGCCCACCCCGATCTGGCAGCACTCCAAGCCGACATTAGCCTGAATTACTCCCTCAACCCGCTCGAAGATGAGGAGCTCAGCGAGTTCTGTTCAGGCTATTTGCAATATTTGGGCAAAGGCCGCATCGCGCTTATCGAGGGTTATCTGGAAGGCTTGCAGGATCGGTCGCGCGGACTTCCAGCTGAAATATTGGGTGAGCTGGAAGTGGTACTCAGGGATCCTCATTTCCTGTTCCACCACAAGCGCTCTGACTTGCCGCCCGAACCGGTGGAAGCGCCGCCAGCAATGCTGGGGCAGATGATCAATTCCATCGCCGAGCAGATCAACAATATCCCGCCGGAAACCAAGCGCTGGCTCAAACCCACCTTCAATACGCTGGTGGCTGTCGCTGCTGTCAGTACGGTCTATGTTTATTATCCCAGGATGGTGGGGCTTTATGGCGAGCTCATGCACTCCGGTGCCCCAAGTAGCGCCAGCAGCCAGCCGCAAGTTGCAATCAACAACCCCGCTCCAGCGCCTGCTGCGCCCGCCCAACAACCCGCAGCGACTCCTGCGCCAACTCCAGTACCCGCTCCACAACCACAAGCAATCCAGCCAGCAGTAGCAACAGCCCCTGTTAATACAGCGCCTGCAGAGCAAGCCCCTACTGCTGCTGCACCGGCAGTGGCTGCGCCACGTCCTACGCCAGCAACGGCGCCTGCCATTGCTGCTGCAACCGGCCCGACTCCAACTGCACCAGCTACTGCCGCAGCCAGCTCTACCGATCTTGCAGCCGTAGTGAATCGCTGGATGTCAGCATGGCAACAACAGGATGCCAACAAGTATCTGGCTTTCTACCACACCGATTTTGCATCGCTTTATCACAACAACCGCACCAGCTGGCGTGATGATCGCGTGCGTAGCCTGACCCGTCCTTCCCATATCGAGCTAAGCCTAAGCGATCTGGAAGTCACTGGCACCGACCCCACCGGTTCCATCGTACGGTTCCACCTGAATTATCAATCACCCTCTTATGCAGATCGCACCTTGAAAGAACTGGTGCTCGGGCCCGATGTGGATGGCCAGCTCCGCATTCTGCGCGAATTGAATCTTGATGTAGAAACCCAGCCCAATGGTCGCTTGGCTGCAACTGCATCAACCACAACGACACCACAAGGCCAGCAAGCCGCCAGCGCCGCAACTGCTACTGCCACCCACGTTGGTCAGCCAATGGTGATCCAGCCGAATGCTGAACTGCCAACGCTGCCGAACAACCGCAACAACATCAACCAGTTCATCAGCAGTTGGCTGAACTCCTGGCAGCACAAGGATCTTGACGGTTATTTCAGCCACTACGTGCCGCAATTCAAGGCACCGTTGATGGCAAGCGTGGACGCATGGCGCGATGAGCGCACTGTCAAAATCATCCGGCCAGCGGTAATCCAACTGCAGTTGGAGAGCATGGAATTGGTCAATGAAAATAGTGAGGGCGCCGTGTTGCATCTGACACTGGCTTATCATTCCACCTATTACGCTGACCGCACCCAGAAAGAGTTGCGTCTGCAGCGTACCAGCGATGGCTCTTTGCAAATCGTCGAAGAGAAAAACATCGCAGTAGAAGCACTGCCGCTGGCCAGACTGTTGCCTTCCAACAATGTCGCGATGCTGCAGCTGGCCCGCTCTATCGTCGCCAACCAGCTCTAAGCCAAACCTCTAGTTGTCGGCAAACGGCTTGTCGGCAAACGGCTGCGGGGCAGGCGTGTCTGGCCCGGATGGTGGCAACTGCGGAAGCGCAAAATCCGGCTGTTTGCCCGTCAGTGTTTTGAGAAAGGCCACCACTTTGTCACGCCCGGTCGTGGTGAAGTGACGATTCAGCTGCACCCACACCATCGTATCCACCGCCTCCTCCAAAGTCTTGGCTGCCCCATCATGAAAATAAGGTGCGGTGAGTTCGATGTTGCGCAGGATCGGCACCTTGAAACGGAAGCGATCGCTACTCTGCCCGCTGATACCTGCCACGCCGAGCGAAGGGTTGTTGGTTTTATAGGGATTGAATGAACCCATGCGTTGCAAAGTGCCGCCCCCCACCGCCGGTCCGTTATGGCAGCCAATGCAACCAGTCACCTTGAACAACTCATAACCAGCAAGTTCCTGCGCAGTGAGCGCGCGCTTGTCGCCCTTCAGCCACAGATCGAAACGGGAATCAGGTGTCACCAGCGTGCGTTCAAATTCAGCAATGGCATCGGTGGCATGGTCGATCGTGACAGGCCCTTTGCCATAAACCTTTTCGAATTGCTTTACGTAGCCTGGAATGGTCTGCAGCACAGTAACCGCCAGTTCATGGGTCGATGCCATCTCGCCCGGATTGGCAATCGGGCCACCTGCCTGCGCCTTGAGATCGGCAGCACGGCCATCCCAGAACTGCGCGACGTTGTAACCGGAATTCAGCACCGTGGGCGCATTGATGGGGCCTTGCGCCCAGCCGTGCCCTATCGAAGACACCAGGTTGTCAGTGCCGCCCCGGCTGAGATTGTGGCACGAATTGCAGCTGATCCAACCCGACAGCGAAAGCCGCGCATCAAAGAACAACTGCTTGCCGAGCTCCACTTTGGCTGCGTCCAAATGCTTGGGACGTTCGATGGGCTGAATTGATTCTTCCGCAAAAACTGCGGCCGGCAACAACGCCATCAACAGCAGTAGCACACTTCGCTTCATTGGATTCTCCCGTACTCGCAGGCACTCTACCCGGTGAGCTCCCTCGGGGAATTGCCTTCGATCAAGAAATTAGCACTTAAAGATGCAAAAAATATACATCTTTAAAGTTCCGACAAACCGAAACTTGGGTCAGGCTATTTTTCGAGATAGTAAGCAGTCCCGGCAAACAGCAAACGGGCTGTGCGCATGATGGAAGTGCTTTTGGGCACTCTGTCGTTCGGATCATCGGCGAGCACTACTTCAACGCCCATCGTGCCGGTCGGGTGCTCTACTTCACACACGCGTTGCTGGCCTGTCGGCAGGCTGGCGATGTCGTGCCCGACCGCGCCCGGAATGTTGGCAGCAGTCGCCACGCTGGCAGCCGCGAGCACACCCACCGCGTCGTGCACACGGTGCGGGATGAAACTGCGGGTATTGAGAATGCCACCTGCTTTTGGCGCTGAAACTATCGTCATTTTCGGCACGGTTTTGTCTTTCACGTCACCCAGATTCATCAAAGGGCCGACTGCCAGACGCAAGGCTTCCACAGTCTTTTTGAGTTCAGTGTTGGCTTCCAGCGCTTCGATGCTTTCATCGCCCTGCAGCCCAAGGTCCTTGGCTTCGATCATCACCACCGGCATGCCGTTGTCGACCATCGTCACCTTGAGGCCATTGACCACATCAAAGAAATTGCCAGTGGGGAACAGCGCACCGCAGCTGGAGCCGGCCACATCAAGAAACTCGATCATGATGGGAGCATGGCTGCCGGGCACACCATCAATGCGTGCATCGCCGTGATACTGCACTTTCCGGCCCGGGGTCAGAATGCGCTGCTTGGCGACACTGTCGGTGTTTTCCATGTACACAGTCACCACGGTTTCACCGTCATTGGCCTGTACCAGACCATTTTCGATGGCGAACGGGCCGACCCCGGCCAGAATGTTGCCGCAGTTCTGCGACGTCGACACCTTGGCTTCTTCCACCATCACTTGTACGAACAAGTAGTCCACATCAATGCCTGGTCGTGCGGACTTCTTGATGATGGCCACCTTGCTGGTGAGCGGATGCGCGCCCCCAACGCCGTCGATCTGGCGTTTGTCAGGCGAACCCATGATGCCGAGCAAGGCTTGGTCGCGCTTGGCCGTATCCTGCGGCAAATCACTGGCCAGAAAATAGGCACCTTTGGAGGTACCACCGCGCATCAACATACAGGGAACAGCAACTTGCATGACTAGCCTCTTGGGGATCAGATCGTGGGAATGGCAAGGGTCGGCAACCAATGATTTATTGTAATTGAGCCGGCCTCGCGCAAGTGCATATAATGCCGCAGTTTTTTTGCCGGGAAAGCCCCATGTTCAAGCCAGTCGCAGTCCGCAATATCCAACGTGCCGAACTCTCGGTAATTGATGATCTCGCCCTGTTGGGCGTCGCCACCACCCATGAAGCCCAGGGTCGCGTTGGCTTGATGGCGCCTTACATGCGCTCCGCCTGGGGTACGCCGCGTATCGCGGGCAGTGCCGTCACCATCTTGGCCCAACCCGGTGATAACTGGATGATTCATGTTGCCATCGAACTGTGTAAACCCGGTGACATCCTGGTGGTGGGTCTTACCGCTGACAGCACTGATGGTTTCTTTGGCGACTTGCTCGCCAGCTCTTGCCAGGCGCGCGGTGTGCGCGGCCTGATTATTGATGCCGGCGTGCGCGACATCAAAGACCTGCGTGAAATGAATTTCCCGGTGTGGTCAAAAGCAGTTCATGCCAAAGGCACGGTCAAGGAAACACTCGGCTGCGTGAATGTGCCGATTGTGTGTGCTGGCGCCCATGTTATGCCCGGCGATGTCATCGTCGCTGATGAAGATGGCGTGTGCGTCATCAAACGCCAGGATGCTGAGGCCGTGCGCGATCTCGCCAAAAAACGCGAAGCTGCCGAAGTGGCCAAACGCGAAAAATTGCAGAAAGGCGAACTCGGCCTTGATATCTACAACATGCGTGAGCGGCTGGTGAAGGAAGGATTCGTTTATCTGGATTCGCTTGATGATTTGAAGTAACGCAAAGACAACGTGCGACCAATGATTCATAAATAGCCGGTCACACCCACTGAAAACTTTTCCCACTCCCAAAGGCCATTCCCATGGACTACGCACAAATCCAGGCACTGAAAGCCAAGTTTGAAGAAGTACCCGGCACTTATCTATTCAATGCAGACCGCTGCCGCCAAGGTTATTTTCTCAACATGTTCTGCTCCTCAATGGCGAAAGACGAAAACCGCAAGGCTTTCCTCGCCGACGAAAGCGGCTATCTCGACAGCCGCTTCCCGAAACTTACTGCTGACCAACGCCGTTGTGTGCTTGAACGCGACTGGCTCGGCATGATCAAGAACGGCGCCAACATCTACTACATGAGCAAATTCGGCGCGACACTGGGCCGCTCGTTCCAGTACATGGCAGGCGAAATGACTGGCCAGGGCCAGGACAACTATCGCGCAATGATGATGGACGGTGGTCGCGTAGTAAAAGGCAACCAGCGCAAAAAAGACAACGGCGGCAAAGTGCTGTGCAAATCCAACAAATCCGGCAAAGACTTCGGTCCAAAGGCATAAGACTCAGATGGCAAAAATTACTGCAGGTATCGGCTGTTCCCACGTTCCCGCCATCGGCGCTGCTTTCGACCAGGGTCTGACCCAGGACGCTTACTGGAAGCCCTTGTTCGACGGCTATCCAGCTGCACAAGAGTGGATGCGACAGCACAAACCCGACGTCGCCATCATCGTTTACAACGACCATGGCAGCGCGATCACACTGGAAACCATCCCGACTTTCGCCATCGGTGTGGCTGATGAATTCCAACCCGCTGACGAAGGCTGGGGCCCGCGCAAAGTACCGGTCGTCAAAGGCCACTCAAAACTGGCTTGGCACTTGGCCGAAACATTGATCATCAATGAATTCGACATGTGCGTAATGAACAAGCTGGATGTTGACCATGGCCTGACAATTCCGATGAACATCACCTGTGGCCTTGTAGATGAATGGCCATTTGCGGTGATCCCGATCGCAGTCAACGTAGTGATGTTCCCGGTGCCGAGCGGCGATCGCTGCTGGCGCCTGGGTGAAGTGATTCGCAACGCCGTGGAATCCTTCCCGGAAGATCTGAAAGTAGTAGTGTTTGGCACTGGCGGCATGTCGCACCAGATTCACGGTGAACGCTCCGGCATGATCAATACGCCATTTGATACCGCATTTCTCAACGATCTCACCAAAAATCCGCAACGCCTGCGCAAGATCAAACATGAAGAATATGTACAGGACAGCGGTGCTGAAGGCATCGAGATGGTGATGTGGATGGCCATGCGCGGCGCACTGGGCGACAACGTAAAAGAAGTCTATCGCCACTATCACGTGCCAGCGTCCAACACAGCCGCAGCAGTGATTGTGATGGAAGTCGACGAAGCGAAAAAACCAGCCAGGAAGGCTGCCGCGAAGAAGAAAGCGGCAGCCAAAAAAGCACCTGCGAAGAAGAAAACCGCGGCGAAAAAACCGGTGAAGAAAGCCGCCGTGAAGAAAAAACCGGTGAAGAAAGCCGCCGTGAAGAAAAAGGCAGC
>CANCGR010000077.1 GCA_947377625.1 Gammaproteobacteria bacterium
CATTCATCAGCTCACCCACGCGGATGCCGCGGCGTGCGACTTTGTCTTCGTAAGCGGGGCCGATGCCGCGCCCGGTGGTGCCGATTTTGTTGACGCCTTTTTTCAGTTCGCGCGCCTGATCAAGGGCTATGTGATAGGGCAGAATCAGCGGGCACGCTGCACTGATGCGCAAGTTGCCAAGCACATTCACGCCTTGCCCAGCCACTTCATCAATTTCTTTCAGCAGCGCTGGTGGCGACAGCACCACACCATTGCCGATCACGCAGGTAACGCCATCACGCAAAATGCCGGACGGCAGCAAGTGCAGCACAGTTTTTTTGCCGCCGATCACCAAGGTGTGACCGGCATTGTGGCCGCCCTGAAAACGCACGACGTGGGACGCGCGCTCCGTCAACAGATCCACGATTTTGCCTTTGCCTTCGTCACCCCATTGGGTGCCGAGCACGACGACGCTTTTACCCTTGCTACTGCTCATGTTGTTGCCTTGCTGTTGCTGATTCCGGAATTTTTGCTACTGCTACTTAACTTGCGTGTTCACGCGCGCGCCTTATACGACGACTACTTGCCATGCACTGCCATCTTTCACCAGCTGCTTGTTGCAGCCAAGCGTGGCCGGTTGATCTTGTTGGTCGGTGAAAGCCTGTACCACCCGGCAACCCTGACTGCGCAATTCGTCTATCGTGCGCGACAAGCCGGCGTCCGTTGACGCAGGGGCATAGATCAGGTCAGGTGCAGTGAACAACCGCTTGCTGAGACTGAGCAGGGTCATGAGGTTGGTGTCAAAACCGGTGGCCGCGCGGGCGCGCCCAAAGCCGGCGCCAATACCGTCATAACGACCGCCGTTGGCGATGGCTTCACCGTGCCCTTCGACATAAGCCGAAAAAATCACGCCGCTATGGTAGTCATAACCGCGCAGTTCACACAGGTCGAGATAGACCTGCTGCTGCGGGAAACGTTGTTTGATGGCATTCGCCAGTTGTTCGAGCTGGTCAAGCGCGGCCTGTACTTTGCCGCAACTGCGTTTCAACAGCGAGCGCGCAGTGGCAAGCACGCTGGTATCGCCATGCAGAGTCGGCAAGCGGCGCAGGCATTCCGACAAGTCTGCCGGCAGAGCATGCTGCCGTAACAGACGGTCTATATCAGTGGTGGCCTTGTTTTGCAGCGCTTCAAACAACTCAGCCTCGGCAGAAGCCGGCAATTGCGCAGCCTGCAGCAGTTCACGGCAAATGGTGCTGTGGCCGAGCGCCAGCAAGGGCTGTGCTATGCCGGCAACCTGCAAGGTGCGCAGTAACAGGCTGATGATTTCGATATCTCCTTCAACCCCTGCATAGCCGTAGAGCTCGGCGCCAGCCAGGCGCGGGCTGCGCGAACCCAGTTGTCCTTTGGGCCTGGTGCGCAGCACCGTATCCGCATAGCAAAGGCGTGTCGGGTGATCATTGTGCAAGACATGCGCATCAATGCGCGCCACCTGTGAAGTAATGTCAGAGCGAACACCCATGGCGCGCCCACTCAATTGGTCAACCAGGGTAAAGGTAGAAAGCTGCAGTTCCTGACTCGGCACGATGTGCAGTGATTCGAGAAATTCGATCAGCGGGGTTTTGATGAGGTCGTAACCAAAGCTCGCGAACAGATCGAGAATGTCGCGGCTCAGGGTTTCCAGTTGCAGCGCTCTGGGTGGCAGGACTTCGTCCACGCCATCGGGCAACTGCCAGCGGTTGGCTTTAGGTGTCATGGCTGGCTCAGGGCGCTTTGCTTTGTTTCAGGTATTTGAAGAACTCGCTGTCGGGGCTCAGCACCAGCAAATCGCCACTGTTGGCGAAAGTCTCGCGGTAAGCATTCAGGCTGCGGGTAAATTCGTAGAACTCGGGATCTTTGCTGTAGGCAGCGGCGTAGGTGGTAGAGGCCAGGGCGTCACCTTCACCACGCGTGCGTTCTGCGTCGCGATAGGCTTCGGCTTCGATCACAATTTTCTGGCGATCAGCATCGGCGCGGATACCTTCAGCAATTTCGCGGCCGGTGGAGCGCAGTTGCTGGGCTTCCTGCTGGCGTTCGGATGCCATGCGCGTGTAAACGTTTTCGCTTACCTGCTCGGGCAGTTCGATTTTCTTGACGCGTACATCGACTACTTCAATGCCAAGTTGTTCTTTGGTGATGCTGTTCAGCGATGCCGTGATTTCCGTCATCAGCAAATCGCGTTCACCTGACACTACTTCATGCTTGGTGCGCGAACCGAACTCGTTGCGTAGACCCGTGTTGATGCGCTGCGCCAACAGATTGTTGGCAATTTTTTCATCGCCGGACGTGGCGGTGTAAAAGAGTGCAGTGTTGGAAATGCGCCATTTGGCGTACGAGTCCACTTCAAGATAGTTTTTCTCCGAGGTCAGATAGCTCTCGGTCGGGGCGTCGAGTGTCTTGAGGCGGCCGTCAAAAACACGCACGGCATGCACGCCGGGGATTTTGAAATGCAGGCCAGGCGCCACGTCGTTGTTGGTGACTTCACCAAAGGTCAGCAGCACCGCCTTGTCAATTTCACGCACAACAAACAGGCAGTTGGAAGCTATGATCGCCAGCACTGCCAGCACAATCAAAGGAATAAAAGCGGAAACTTTCATTAGCGGCCTGCCTCGCGGGGAGATGAAGAGCGGGTTGGCGGTGTTACCGTGTAAGTCGTGGGGCTGGGAATGTCGCTGGCTGAGGTGCCGGTGTCGGAGCGACGGGCCTGCTTCATCAGCTGTTCAAGCGGCAGATACAGCATGTTATTGCCGCCTTTGACATCAACCAACACTTTGCTGCTCTTGCTGTAAATGTCCTGCATAGCATCAAGGTACATGCGTTCACGCGTCACTTTGGGCGCTTTCTGGTATTCCACCAACTGTTGCGTGAAACGTTGGGCATCACCTTGGGCGCGGGCCACTACGCGATCCTTGTAGGCATTGGCTTCTTCGATCTGGCGCAGCGCGGCACCACGTGCTTCCGGCACCACCTGGCTGGCATAGCGACGGGCGTCATTCTGGATCGACTGCTTGTCTTCGCTAGCCTTGATCACATCATCAAAGGATGCGCGCACCTGTGGTGGTGGCTGTGACTGTGCAATATTGAGCTGGTTGATGAGGATGCCGGTGCCGTAGTTGTCGAGATAAGTCTGCAGCCGCACGCGGGTATCCTGTGCCAGCAGTTCACGACCGGTGTTGATCACATCGTCCATGCGTGAACTGCCTACGACATGACGCAGCGCGGATTCAGCCGCCTGTTGCAGGCTTTTTACCGGATTCTCGACTTTGATAACAAACTTGTGCGGATCGGTGATCACATATTGCACCGTCATCGAGATATCCACGATGTTGTCGTCTTCGGTCAGCATGGTGTTGGTGAAGCGTTCGTCAAACACGCGGGTGACGTTGATTTTGGTGACAGAGTCGATCAGTGGCGGGTTCCAGTGCCAGCCCGGCTGCACCACGTTATCGAGCACACGGCCAAGTCGTAGCACCACGCCACGTTCCTGCTCGTTGACGGTATAGAAACCTGAGAAAGCATAGATGATGGCGGCCAGCACCAGCACTGCTGCAACCACCAGACCGGTAAGACCACCGTCATCGCCGGAACTGCGTTTGGGGCCGCCAAGCAGGCCTCGCAGTTTGCGCAGCGTATCGCCGATAAGCTGATCCAGATCAGGGGGCCCCTGATCTTTTTTACCGGGTCGCGAGCCCCAAGGATCGTTTTTGCGATCGTTATTGTCGGGTTCGTTCCAGGCCATGCTCGCTCCATTGGCTAAGGGTAAAAAGGGGTAAGGAAAGACGGGTTCGGGTGACGTGAACCGGGGCGGGATTCTAGCGGAATCCCCCTGCAATTACACCGCTGGATCCGCAGTTCCGGCATCCGTTGGCAGGGAGTTTTCCGGGTCGGTTGACTCAGGTGCCGGCAGCCAGGGGCTTGCGTCCATGCCGGCCTCACTCAGCAGCCGCAAAAACTCTGCGCGGGGCAAGCGCAACTGCAGCAGATTATTACCTTGTTCGTCAGTGCTCTCGGTGAGTACTGCCCCTAGTTGATAGAAACGCGAGCGTAAACGGCCCTGGGCTGCCGTCAGGCTCAGACTGGCAGTGATGGAGTCGTCGCTGAGCAGTTCGGCAATGGCGGCCAGCAATTCCGGGATGCCGGCACCGGTGTGGGCCGACACCCATACGCGCCAAGGTTTGCCGCTTTCGTCGCGATCAATGCCGGCGTGCTGGTCGCCCAGCAGATCCACCTTGTTGAACACCAGCAAGGTAGTCACCTCATCTGCACCAATTTCAGTCAGTACTTTGTTTACTTCTTCGATGAAGATCTGGCGTTCATCGTCGTGGCAATCCACCACATGCAACAACAGGCGGGCTTCTACTGTTTCCTCCAATGTGGCACGGAACGCATCCACCAGTTGGTGCGGCAGTTGGCGGATAAAGCCGACTGTGTCAGCCAGAATAGCGGGGCCAAAGTTGGGTATCGGCAGTTTGCGCAGCGTTGAATCCAGCGTGGCAAACAACTGGTTGGCCACATAGGTGGTATCGCCGCACAGGCGATTGAACAACGAAGACTTGCCGGCATTGGTATAACCGACCAGCGAAATAGTGGGAATCTCGGCACGTTTGCGCGCGCGCCGCCCTTGATCGCGCTGTGAACGGACTTTTTCGAGGTTTTTCTTCAGCGAGGTGATGCGCACACCGATCAGGCGCTGGTCTATTTCCAGCTGGGTTTCGCCAGCGCCACGCAAGCCGATGCCACCCTTCTGGCGATCAAGGTGAGTCCAGCCGCGTACCAGCCGGGTTGACGCGTGCTTCAGTTGCGCCAGCTCCACTTGCAGCTTGCCTTCATGACTGCGCGCGCGTTGGGCGAAAATATCGAGAATCAAACCCGTGCGATCAAGTACGCGGCATTTGAGCTCTTTTTCGAGATTGCGTTCCTGGCTGGGCGAGAGTGTGTTGTTGAATAGCACAATTTCAGCGTTGTGCAGGGCAATGGCGGCGGCGATTTCTTCTACTTTGCCGGTGCCCACATAAAAGCGGGGCGAGGTAGTGCGGGCAGAGGCGTTTATCAAGGCAGCCGGACTGGCTCCTGCCGATAAGGCCAACTCTTCGAATTCGCGTATGTCGGCTTCTTCCCGAGAGGAATCAAAGCCGACATGTACGAGTATGGCTACTTCACCACTGTCGGGGCGTTCAAAGAACACAAGGTACCGAGAGCAGTGAGCAATCCAATGAGCAATCCAAGGAACAGTCCAATGAAAAACCTGCTGTCATGCGCAGACGGTTGTTCAGAAGTTGTTGCCTGAACCGTCATCTTCCACAGGCATGCCGTTGGCATCAGTGCCCAACATCGGCACACGCACTTGACGCGCGGGCACCACTGTGGAAATCGCGTGCTTGTATACCATCTGGTTGACGGTGTTTTTCAGCACGATAACGAATTGATCAAAGGATTCTATTTGCCCTTGCAGCTTGATACCGCTGACAAGATAAATAGCAACCGGAACCTTTTCCTTGCGTAGCACGTTCAGGAAAGGGTCTTGTAACGAGTGCCCTTTTGACATGTTCAACTCCTGTTCCAAGTAATTGTCATAAATAAAACTTTCTAAGTTAAAAAACGGGGGACTGTGATTGGGACATGCCTTAACCCTTACGGATTCCACACTATCATGGATCAGTACACCACAACCCTGATAGACCACAACATAGTGCGAAGGTTGCGCGGATGCCCAAAAAAATCATACGGGCATTATAGGGCTTAGGCTTTCCTCGCTACCAGTAAATGGCGGCGCGCGTGCGGTTTTTCAAGAGATTCTTCACAATAGTTGCATCTTCAATTGTGAGTGAACAAGTGAGTTCGTGCAGCTCTTGCCAGCTTCTCAGCCAGGTCAGTTGACGTTTGGCGAGCTGACGTGTGGCGGCGATGCCCTTGTCTGTCATGGTTGCATAATCAAACTGTCCATCCAGATATTCCCATACTTGCCGATAGCCAACGCTGCGGATTGAAGGCAGCTGTGCGTGCAAATCGCTGCGCTGTTTCAGGGCGGCGACTTCGTTGACAAGCCCCATTTCCAGCATTGTATGGAAGCGATCACTGATAAGTTGGTGCAACTGTGCACGCTGTGCGGGCAGCATCGCGACGAATACCAGATCGCAAGGCAGATCCGAAGTCTGGCCCAAAGGTTGTGCTGCATGCAGGGCGGACAGTGGTACTCCGGTAACTTCATACACTTCCAGTGCACGTTGCAGGCGCTGCGGATCATTGGGGTGTATGCGCTTGGCCGCCTGTGGGTCCACCGCTTGCAAGCGTGCGTGGACAGCGCCCCAACCCTCGGCTTCTGCCATATCCAGTACGCGTTGACGGATTTCCGGCGTGGCTGACGGCATTTGGGCCAGCCCATCGCGCAAGGCCTTGAAATACAGCATGGTACCTCCGACCAGCAGCGGCAGCTTGCCGCGCGCGACGATGTCCCGCATTTCGCGGATCGCGTCAGCGCGGAACTCTGCCGCCGAATACGGCTGCGACGGATCTCGAATGTCGATCAAGCGATGGGGTGCGCGTGCCTGTGTGGCCTTGTCGGGTTTGCCACTGCCAATGTCGAGGCCGCGATAAACCAGCGCCGAGTCGACGCTGATGATTTCAAACGGGCCGGATTCGGCCAGCTCCACGGCAACGCGGGTTTTGCCGCAGGCGGTCGGGCCCATCAGGCAGATGGCCGGAGGTAATACCAAATCTGAAGTATTCAAACAGTAGGCGCCAAAACAGCGGTTCGTGTAGTCACGCTGGTAGAATGCCGGCCATCATTTCTGCAATGAACTGCGTGCATGTCGGCTTCCCCCTTAGGTGTATTTGATTCCGGAGTTGGTGGGCTTTCCATCCTACACAGTATCCGGCAGTTGTTGCCACACGAAGACCTGATCTACGTGGCAGATTCTGCACACGCGCCCTATGGGCCCAAGGGCGAAAAATTCATTACACAACGCAGCCTGCATATCATGGACTATCTTGCTGCGCGCAAAGTAAAAGCCGTGGTGGTGGCCTGTAATACTGCAACAGCGGCGGCGATTGCCGTGTTGCGCGAACGGTATGCGATGCCGCTGATCGGTGTTGAGCCGGCCGTCAAACCAGCGGCAGAACAAAGTCACTCCGGCGTGGTGGGCGTGTTGGCCACCAGTGGCACCATCGCCAGCGACAAATTTCTTACACTGCAAAGCCGCTTCAGTGATCGCACGCAAATACTGACGCGCGCCGGCACTGGTTTGGTGGAGCTGATTGAGCAACCGCAGTTTGATGAAGCCGCTGTGCTGCGTTTGCTGGCGTCTTTTATTCAACCAATGAAAGACAAAGGTGCTGATACTCTCGTGCTGGGCTGCACGCACTACTCATTGATTCGTGCACAGATAGCCAGCGTTGCCGGGCCTGACATGAATATCGTTGATGCCGGCACAGCAGTTGCGAAGGAACTGGAGCGTCGCTTGCTTACCAAAGGGCTCAACAACCTGGTGACTGCTACGTATCCGGTGCAATTTGTCACCAGTGGCGACATCAAAGTGCAAGAGCAGTTGCTGGCGCGTTACTGGCCAGAGCCGGCGGTTGTTACTGCCCTCGTTTGAACGATTTATCCAACTCTGCAATGCTCACCAGGCGCCAGGTAGGGCGGCCGTGATTGCACTGGCCGCCGCGTTCAGTGCGCTCCATGTCACGCAGCAGTGCATTCATTTCCGGAATCGATAACTGACGATTGGCACGCACTGCGCCGTGGCAGGCCATGGTCGACAGCAGTTCATCACGCACGGTTTGCAGGCGATCCGAAGTGCCGTGTTCGCGCAGGTCGGACAGCACATCGCGCAGCAACTGCTCGACATTGGCATTGCGCAAAATTGCCGGGATTTGCCGCACGCTTAGTGTTTCCGGTCCGAGCCGTTCCACCGTCAAGCCAAGCGTGGCGAGATAGTCCTGCCGCACTTCCGCGCAATCCGCTTCAGCTTCACTTACTGCAATTGCCAGTGGCACCAGCAGCGGCTGTGAGCGAATGCCTTCGGCATCTGCCGCCAGCTTCATATGTTCGTAGGTGAGTCGTTCGTGCGCGGCGTGCATGTCCACGATGATGAGGCCTTGTGCATTTTGCGCCAGCACATAGATGCCGTGCAGTTGCGCGATGGCATAGCCGAGTGGCGGCATGTCGTCGTCGTTACTGCTGATTGGTGAGGTTTCGCTATTTTGTGGCGACATGCCGCTACGGAAACTGCTGTAACTATTGAGCTGGTCATGCACTTGTTGAGGCGTCACCGGATCTTTGTTTACGCGACTGTTGTAGTCCACTACGCCCGACGAAAACAGCGGCATGCGGGTTTGCTCGCTCAGAGTGATTGTGTTGGTGTTGTCAGCAAAACCACTGGCACTGTCGGATGGCAACTGATCAGCCGGCCTTACATCGGCCAATGCGCGATGCAAGGCGCTGAACAGAAAGTCGTGAATAAGGCGGCTGTCGCGAAAACGCACTTCATGTTTGGTCGGATGCACGTTGACATCGACGATGGTCGGATCAAGTTCGAGATAAAGCACGAAAGCAGGGTGACGGCCTTCGAACAGAACATCGCGATAAGCTTGCTTGATTGCATGTGCAACAAGCTTGTCGCGAATGACGCGGCCGTTCACGTAAAAATATTGCAGGTCCTGCTGGCTGCGCGAAAAAGTCGGTAGCGACACCCAGCCCGACAAGCGAAGACCATTGTTTTCA
>CANCGR010000078.1 GCA_947377625.1 Gammaproteobacteria bacterium
GGCCATGCTGTTGCGAGCTCCGCCTGCATGGGAAAGATTATCGTTTTCTATACTCATGGAATCTGCCTACCCTCGTTGTTCAGGCCAGGATTTTGAGACCGACTTTGCCGTTCACTTCACCCATGCGGGCCTTGAACTTGGCAATGCCATTGATTTTCATATCGACCTTCTCGGGTGAATCCACCGAAATAATGTCGCCTTCGGTCAGCTTGAAAAGCTCACCGATGGTCAAGGCGGCTCCGCTCAATTCGCCGGTGACAGTCATGACGAAACGCATCGAACGCTGACGCAGCATGTTGATGTTGCGCTGTTCATCATCAGACTTGCCTTTGTGACGAAAGATCGAATCGATGACACTGCCTGGCATCAGCAATTGCACTTCACCGCCACCGCCGTCGAAACTCACTTTGAAGGGACGCACCACCACCACGTCGGTGGAGGTGTAGGCCGACACTGCGGCCGGATTCATTTCAGATTCCACCAAACGGAACTCGACATCGGCCAGCGCCTTCCAACCGGTCTTGATGGCTTCGACGATGGATTTCAATACCAGCCTGATCACACGCTGTTCAGTGGTGGTGAATTCGCGGCCTTCCACCTGGGTCGGGCGGGCACCGCCGCCAAAGAACACGTTGACCAAGGCATAGACCAGTTTGGCGTCGAGCACTATCGCGGAAAATCCGTGCAAGCCCTGCAGTGCAAACGTATTGACGCTGCTCGGCACATAGAGGGTTTTGCTGTAATCACCAAATTTCTGGATGCGGATTTCCTCGCGCCGCACATCCACGCTTTTGTGCAACAACGCCAGCAGACTGGCGCCGAGGTTGCTCTGGATCCTTTCATCCACCAGACGGATATCGTGCAACCAACCCTGGATGCGGTTGATGCCGGTGGTCAGGTCATAGAGTTCGTATTTGGAAAGTTCCGGCGACTGGATTTCAGCCCCGTCGCTATCGTCGGCAACGCCGTGCAGCAGCGCATCAATTTCATTCTGGGAAAGTATGTCACTCATGGAAGCGTCTCAGTAAACCTGTCAATTAACCGATCATTGCCGCACTTTCTTCGGCAAGCGTGATCTTGCCGGCATCTGCCAACTGCCGTGCGATGGCGATGATTTCCTTCTGCGTGGATTCGACATCCACCACTTTTACCGGACCGCGGCTTTGCAGATCGTCGAGGAAAATTTCGGCAGCGCGCGACGACATGTTCTTGGTGACTTTTTCCACCATGCCCTGCTCGGCACCTTTGAGGGCGGTCACCAGTTTTTCGGTAGACACTTCACGCAGCAGCAACTGGAAGTCCTTGTTGGGAATTTTCTTGAGATCTTCGAACACGAACATCAATTCACGGATGCGCTCGGCCGTAATTGAATTGACCTTGTAAATCTTGCCGATCAGTGAGTCTTCAGTGGAGCGGTCCAGTGTGTTGAAAATGTTGGCCACACTCTTGACGCCACCCATCGCCGAGCTCTGCTTGGACACCACCCCTTCCACTTGTTTCTCCAGCGAGTAGTTGAGTTCCTGCAAGGCTTTCGGATCGACCGAGTCCATTTCTGCCATGCGCACCAGGAGCTCAATGACGATGCCTTCGGGCAAGGCCGCCAGCACTTCACCGGCGCGTTCCGGCTGCAGGTAGGAAATAACGATGGCCTGGATCTGCGGATGTTCGTTCTGGATGATGCCGGCGATCAGCTGTGGCTCCATCCATTTCAGCGAATCCAACCCCTTGGTATTGCCGCCCATCATGATGCGTTCAAGGATGCCTTCGGCCGCTTCCTGGCCCAGCGCCTGCACCAGTACGCTCTTGGTATATTCGTCGGCAACAATGCTGATGTGATGATTGGAAGTAATTTCATTCAGGAAACTGGTCAGCACATTGTTGACCGTTTCGGTGGACATGCCGTTCAAGCGGGTCATCTCGATACCGATCTTCTGCACTTCATCACTGGTGAGGCGACGCAGCACTTCCACCGCACGCTCTTCTCCCAGCACCATCAGCAGCTGCGCTGCTTTTTCAGCACCCCGCGGCGTCCCCCCGGTAGAGGTTTTCTTGGTTTGTATCGCTGCCATGTTTGCGCACCCAGTCAATTAATTGACTTTGATTCTTGCCGTTACTGCCTATTGCTTGCTGTTTGACGATTGTTTGACTCATTCACGCATTCAAACGCTCTGTTGTGAGCAAAGGAGCAAGGAGCATGCCAGCGCAGAGCGCTAAAGTTTGCCGATGGTTTGGCGTAATTACTTGCAAGAGTCCGAACAAACGCACGAGCCATGAGCGCGATGAACCAGCTTTCAATCAGCACGACTGCAGCAATAACGGTGGCGGGCAGTGTGAAACTGCCCACCAGCGGACGTGCTGTGGTGGTGGAAACCAAAGCGGAACAAACGCAGACCTCGCAGCTCAGCCAATGGCTGCAGCAAACCTCGCAAATGCAAGGCCTGCCCGCTGGCGTGGCCGGTTTGTTGAAGCTGATGTCAACCGTGCAAGCCTTGTTCCCGCAAGCGATGCCGGAATTGCTGACGCCTTTGCAGCATCGGCTTCAGCCCTATCTGCTAGGCACCCGCCAACTTTCTGACGCCGGTCGCCTCCGCCAACTGGTGTTGCATTCGGGCCTGTTTCTTGAAAACAACCTCGCCACCAGCGAAGGCCTGGAAACGGTCATGGATGACCTAAAGCTCCAGCTCTTTCAGATACTTACGCTGATGGATCCCACGCGCCAATTGAGCCTGCAGGGCGCGCTGCCGATGTTTGCCAATATCAATTCAATGTCGGCACGTGGTTTGCAGGGATATGGAGAAACAGGCGGTAAGCCTGTACGCACCGGCAAACAACTGCAGGCCTACCTGCAATGCAGCCATGATGATCCGCAAGCGGGCTTAAGTGACGGCATGCTCAACCAGTGGCTGCAGCAACAGGTGGAAGAAGTACTGCGTCAGCTGGTGCAGCAACAATTGCAGAGCCGGCGGGACGGTGACGATACCGTGTGGCACTTGCAGCTGTTGTTGCAGGGCGACGACGGTGCGGTGCAGGGCTTGCCGCTGGAAATCCGGGAGCATGGACAGGACGCAGCCAACTGGAGCCTGCAATTTGGTTTGCAGTTGCCCAAGCTGGGCGAAGTAAAAATAGCAATGCATATCGAGGGGAGGTCTGTGCAACTGGTGTACGAGAGCAACAGTGTATTGACGGTGGCCACGCGACAGCGACATTTGCATCAGCTGCAGGATGCCTTTGCGTCCAAACATCTTGCCCTGACCAGTCTCTCGCATCATTTGATAGAGCACGACCATGTCTGAACACGCGCGAACAGACCACGCCACGGCGCTGGATTACAAGGAAAGCGGCACGGCCAAAGTAGTTGCCCAAGGCAGCGGCGTCATGGCACGCAACATTGCCGAGCTGGCTCGCCAGCACAATGTGCTGGTGTTGCAGGATTTCAAACTGAGCGAACGCCTCAGCCAGGTGCCGCTGGGTACCAACATCCCGGACAAGGTGTTTGCTGCCTTGTCAGTGGTGCTTGGCTTCCTGGAGCGGGAAGAAGAAAACACAAACACAAGATGAACCACCCAATAATCGACAAAAACAGCCCGAAAAGAGGCTCCCAAGGATTGCGAGCCGCAGCTATACTCACGCCCTGCCAATATGGATGGCCACCCCGCATGACCCTTTGATGGAGCCCATGATGACGCAAAAAACGCCCGATGCCGCTGCGGCCACTAACAAACCGGAAGTTACCGCACAGGTTACTGCACAGGTTATGGCACAACAGGATCACGCTCTCGACAGCCTGGGCATTGTTGTGGGCGAAATTGCCCATGACTTCAACAATATTCTTTCGCTGATTTTTGGCTATGTCGAAATGGCGATCAGCGAGATCCCCGAAGGTGAACGCGCCCGTTCCGACCTTGAACACGTGCTCGCCGCCGGTGACCGCGCCAAGGAGCTGGTGGCGCGCATCCTGACCTTCAGCAACCGCGCCAAACTGAAGAAGACCCGCATCAATGCGCGCTTGCCGGTGCTCAACGCCCTCAATTACCTGAAAGACCGCATGCCCCCCTCAGTCAAGTTGCGCAGCACCGTGACGGACCAGAGTGTGACCGTGCTCGGCAACGAAACCGAACTGCAGCAGGTGGTGATGAACCTGTGTGGCAACAGCGTGCAGGCCATGCCGGCGCAAGGCGGCCTCATCGAAGTAAGTTTGTCACTGCTTGATGAAAACACCGCCGCACTGAGCGGGCATCCTTCACTGCCCAAAGGCAGTTACGTGTTGCTGAAAGTAAAAGATTCCGGCATCGGCATGGATCTGGCCACGATGGCCAACATCTATACACCGTTCTTCACCACCTCGCGCCAGCAGGGCAAACAGGAAGTGCGCGCAGGCCTGGGTTTGACCACGGTCTACAACATCATCACGTCAATCAACGGCCACATTTTTGTCGACAGTCAGCCCAACGAAGGCACGCTGTTTGAAATCTACCTGCCGCTGTTGCCCGACAGCCCAGTTGCCGCCACCCAAAGCGGCTCGGTGAAAACTGCCACCTCGAAGCGCGTGTTGTTCATTGACGATGAGCCTGCCATCACCGAGATGGCCGCGCAGATTCTGAAGAACCACAATTACCAGGCAACCATTTTCAATGACGGCAATGAGGCGCTGCGTTATTTCAGCGAACATCCGCATGATTTCGACATTGTGGTGACTGACTTGATCATGCCGTTGATCAGCGGGTCGGAACTGGCCACACGTTGCGCTGCCATCAATCCCAATGTGCCCGTGGTGCTGACTACCGGCTTCGGTGAACGCATTTCTCCGGCAAGTTATCGGCAGTGGGGAGTTTCTACGCTCATCACCAAGCCGTTCTCGATTCAGCAGTTGTTGGCCACGTTGGCTGAATTGACCAAGTAATTCTCCCCCCCTGAGACGTCGCATTTCTTGTGTACGTCTTTTTGGGTTTTCGCGTTCATCGCAGTCGGTCTTCGCCATAAAGATTCCGGGGACCGCCGTGAATACATCCCTGTAGGCTTGATCTGCGGCATCCATGCCGCAGACGTCCCCTCCATCTTCATGCCGAAGCCCTCTTCCAAGTTCAGTCGCGAGCATCCAAAAGAAAACAGCGAAACCTGCATTTACGACTTGCTGATGTACGTGTGTCGATTTCGCTCGAATTGGCTACACGCAATTACAAAGTTAATACAAATGGAATTTTGTAACTGTGTATGCTGCTTCAGTTGTTTAATCACATGGAGGTATTCCAATGCGTTTTTCCAAACTTGTTTTTTCCGCTTTGTGCGGAATGCTCGTTGCAACAAACTCCTATGGTGAAAACCCGGCTTTGACGCTGGGGAATCCGTATGTTTTGACTATTCCGAGTGTGGACTACAACGGCATACCAGGGTTTTATCAAAAGGCGAGAATTGAATACTTGCCGCAAACTCAAACCTGGAAATTGGCTGCTTATGTCAAAGGTGTGCCAATACCAGAGGTCAACAACGTTGAGCTAATCAAAACCCAGGATGTGCCAGTGCAAGTGTTTTTGAAAGTATCTGGTTATCTTGCAAACGGATGTTCACAAGTTGGCTCGACCGGCATGGCATTTACCAACAATAAATTTGACGTCTATCTTTATTACAAAGACGAAAACATTCCTCCGCCCGGAATACTTTGCACACAATCACTTGTGCCCTTTTCAAAAACGATACCGCTGCCTGTCTATTCACTGCTCGCTGGCACTTATACCTATAACTTCAACGGAAAATTTTCCGGCGGTTTTACTTTGGTGGTGGATAACAAACTTCCATAGGCCAATTCAGCTGCCTTGACCCAGTTGACCAACTAATGCCCTCCTCTCCAGAAGCGTCAAACTTCAAACTGTTGGATGTACCCTTGATGCCGAGGAGGGCTTCGCCATGAAGATGGAGGGGACGTCTTCGGCCATGGATGGCCGAAGTTAGCCTACAGGGATGTATTCACGGCGGGTCCCCGTAATTTTCATGGCGAAGACCGACTGCCCAGAACCACACATGGCAGTTCAGCATCACTCACACCAAGCAAAATATTGCCAAAAAGTCCTACAGCCGCAGCCAAAACCAGTCGTATACCTTCTCGTCAGAGTAACACCACCGCACAACGCAAGTTTTGGGGAATGGTGTTGCAGGTGCACCGTGGTCAAGAGCAGTCAGAGAAGACGGTCAATGCTTCACGAAAAAAAATTGTTGGAACAATTTATGATGCAGGATAAGCACCCGCTTCCAGCGTCGTCCAATTTACTCAGCCAGTGGCAGACACAATCCAGCTGGGAGTATTTCAATATCGGGCTGGGCCTGCTTTCGCGCGAGATGGAACTGGTCAGCTACAACAGCAGCTTCTGCAACCTCACTGCTCTCGCGCCCGAATCAGTACTCAAAAGCAATCTGTACGGCATTCTCGGCTTCAAGCAATCGGCCATCTCGGTGGTGCGCACGATGCTGGAATCGGACGGGCACTGGAGCGGCAAGATCAAGCTGGGTGACCGCTCGCTGCGCATCGACCTTACCAGCCTGAAAGCCTCGGATCCGACCATCGCCACCAACCCGCACAAGCCGGCATACTCGGTGATGCTGGTCGACTACACCGAAGAATTCCGCCAGTTGCAATTGTTGTCGGAAGCCAAGTTCCAGGCTGAAAAAACTGACCGCGCCAAATCACAGTTTCTCTCGCACATGAGTCATGAGTTGCGCACGCCGCTCAATGCCATTCTCGGCTTTGCACAATTGCTCAGCATGGATGAAACCTTGAACGACCTGCAATCGGACAATGTCAAAGAGATCGAAGGCGCCGGTGAATACCTGCTGTCGCTCATCAACGAGATTCTTGATCTTTCCCGCATTGAAGCCGGCCGCATTGAACTCAGTGACGATTCAGTCAACCTCGAACATCTGCTCAACGAATGTTTCGCATTGGTCAAACCACTGGCAGAACACAACAATGTGTTGCTGGAATACCAGTTGAAGGATGCCTGCACGCTCAAGAACGACCACGTACGTCTTAAACAGATTGTCATCAATCTGTTGTCGAATGCGATCAAATACAACCAGAAAAACGGCAAGGTGGTGCTGCAATGCATTGCCACCGACACCACGATGATTCGCATCGAGATTCTTGACACCGGCAACGGCATCAACAAGGAGCTGTTGCCCTATATATTCACCCCGTTCGAGCGCCTGGGGGCCGACAGTCGTCACATCGAAGGCACCGGCATTGGCCTGATGATCACCCGCCGCTTGGTCAAACTGATGAAGGGCGACATCGGTGTAGTGAGCCGCACTGGCGCCGGCAGCATCTTCTGGATCGACTTGCCGGTGCACCAGCAAAGCGAGGGCGCCATCCTGTCGCGCTCGGAAAATTGTTCCAGCCTGTTCAATGTCACGCCGGTGTTCGGTTTTGGCCCCGTCGACAGCCGTGTATTCAAATTGCTGGAAGACCTGTGCTCGATTCGCACCAGCCTTGTATTCCAGCACGATCACAACAGCGAAGTAATGCACAGCTGGATGAAGCATCACGCCAGCGGCTATGTGGTGTTGCACGCCTCGCAGCTCAACACCATCAAAGCCCAGCCGGCACTGGAATCATTACTACAGAAATTCACCATCCTGGTCGTTAACGACGCCATGGACGCATTGCAGTTGGCATCAACAATGGTCCTGACCAAGCAACACATCATCGAAACCGAATGCAAATATGCCGATCTGCCGATGGTACTGCTGGCCAGCCCTGAATCCTGCAAGGTGATAAAGCAATGCAACTGAATCAACACAGTGCAGAACTGAAAAACTCGCCGATTTTTGTCGTCGATGACGAGCCGGTCAATCTCAAGCTGATTGAACGCGTGCTTGGCACTGAAGGCTATCAGTGCGTGCATTCCATCCAGAATCCGACCGAAGTGGCCAAGCGTTTCAATGAGCAGCGCCCCAACCTGATTCTGCTCGACATCAACATGCCGAAAATGAACGGCTTCGATGTGCTCGACTCGCTCAAGCAAGCGGCCGACGGCAACTTGCCGCCAGTGATTTTCCTGACAGCCGAGATGGCTGCCGACAACCGCACCAAGGCCTTCGAAAAAGGCGTGCTGGATTTCATCAGCAAGCCGTTCAACCGCCAGGAGCTGTTGGCCAGAGTGCGCAACCTGTTGACGCTGGAACTGGCGCACCAGGAACTCACGCTCAAGAAGAACAATCTGGAAGTGATGGTCAGTCATCGCACCGAAGCGCTGCGACGCTCGCAACTGGAAGTCGTACAAGTGCTGGGCAAAGCCGCGGAATACCGCGACAACGAAACCGGCGCCCACATCATGCGCATGAGCAACATCTCGGCGCACATCGCCAAAGTGCTGGGGCATCCCGACGATTTCGTGAACCAGATGCTCAATGCCAGCCCGATGCATGATGTCGGCAAGATTGCGATTCCCGACCACATCCTGCTCAAACCCGGCAAATTCACGCCGGATGAATGGGAAGTGATGAAGACCCACACCACGATGGGCTACGAAATCCTCAAGAGCAAGGATTCCGCGATCCTCAATCTTGCCAGCGAAATTGCACTGCACCACCACGAAAAATGGGACGGCAGCGGCTATCCGCACGGCCTGTCGGGCACCGGCATTCCGGTGTCGTGCCGCATCGTGGCAGTGTCCGACACGTTTGATGCACTGCTGTCACTGCGGCCCTACAAAAAGCCGTGGGACCTGGACGATGCCAA
>CANCGR010000079.1 GCA_947377625.1 Gammaproteobacteria bacterium
ATTTCGCCGTCGCTGAGCAAATGCTGCAATTCTTCATGCCGCTCGAGCAAGGATTCGAGCTTGGCCACTATCGAGGGATTCATCATTGTTGTTTGGCTGCAGCAGGATCGGGCGTGGTGGCGGCTTCGTTGCTGGCTTCAAGTTCAAACAGCTGCTCAGCGAGATGGATGAGTTCATGATGGCCGTCGGCACTGGCCTTCTTCATTTGCACGCTGGGGGAATGGATCAGTTTGTTGGTGAGCAGCCGCGCCAGATCTTTTACAACACTAACCGGATCGGCGCCGCGTTCCAGTGCTTTGATTGCCTTGTCGAGTTCGGCATCACGCTGTTGTTCAGCTTTTTCCCTGAAGCTGCGCAAAGTGGCGACAATGCCGAGGCCGCGCTGCTTGCGCATGAAAATATCGACGCCTTTATCGATAATGATTTCCGCTTCACGCGCAGCTTCCTGGCGATTTTTAAGACTGTCGTCGATCACTTCCCGCAAATCGTCGACGGTGTAGAGATAAACATCTTCCAGCTCTGCTACTTCCGGCTCAATATCGCGCGGTACTGCCAGATCGACCATGAAAATCGGTTTGTGACGACGCGCTTTCAGAGCGCGTTCCACTGCACCTTTGCCAAGAATCGGCAACTGGCTGGCGGTAGAAGACACGACGATGTCGGTGTGCACCAGCACTTCGGGAATATCCGACAGCAACACTTCTTTCACGCCGTATTTGCGGCTCAATTCACGCGCATTGGTGAGCGTGCGGTTGGCCACTACGATATTCGAAACGCCGGCTTCTTTCAGATGCTGCACTACCAGTTCAATGGTACGGCCGGCACCAATCATCAGCGCATTGGCAGTGTGGATATCGGAAAAAATCTGCTGCGCCAGCGTGACTGCTGCAAAGGCCACTGATACCGGACTTTCACCAATCGCCGTCTCGGTGCGCACTTGCTTGGCAACGGTGAACACTTCTTCAAAGGTACGATGCAAGGTGGTGCCCAAGGTAGCCGCCTGTTGCGCTACGGCATAGGCTGATTTGATCTGGCCGAGAATCTGCGGCTCGCCCAGCACCATCGAATCGAGACCACTGGCCACCCGCATCAGGTGGCGCACTGCCTGCTCGTTGCCATGCAGGTACAGGGCTGATGCCAATTCGCCGGAATCCAGCTTGTGGTATTCACACAGCCAGCGGGTAAGAGCTTCCACTGTTTTTCCATCATCTGCGACAGCTTCATACAATGGCGAGGCCTGTTCCGGCACTGCGTAGAGCTCGGTGCGGTTGCAGGTAGACAGAATGGAGACCTCCGCCAAACCGGCCTTGCTGCAAGCCTGCTGCAGGGCGTCCTGCATATGCTCAGGCGCAAAGGCCAGTTTCTCGCGCACAGCAACGGTGGCAGTGTTGTGATTGATGCCCAGCACCAGCAGCGACATGAAAGGGGAACCTGCGGAAATAAGGGCGGCATTTTACTCGGTAAGCCACATGAGCTCCACCAACAATTGGCGGGGCGCTGACGGTATCGCTATACTCACCGTCATGCCTCAATCTCGTTACTTCGTAGTCAGCGCTTTCCCCCGGATACGCAACCCTGCTTCAGCCCTCACCATTGTGCTGACAACTGCGTTGTTTTCGCTCGTGGCTTGCACCACACCTACTGCGTCCACCACTGTTCCTGCTGCTGCCAGCCAAACACCAGTGCCCGCAGCTGCAAAAACAGCCAAAACCATGCCTCCTGCCGCCACTGAAACGCCCAAATACGGCAACTTCACTGAAGATCAGCTGACTCGTTCGATCATGGCTGAACTGGCAGGCCAACGTGGCGAGAATACTGTCGCTCTGAGCGAATACGCCAAGCTGGCCAGAGAAAGCAACAATCTCAGCATCATTGAACGTGCGATGCACATAGCGGCGTTTTCGCGAGAACCCAATCTGGCCATTGAAATGGGGCAGTTGTGGTTACTGCAGGATGCAAAAGCGGTTGAGCCACGCCAAACCATCGCGCTGGAACTGGTAAGTCTGGGTCGCTACCGCGATGCCTTCCACCAATTCGATATTCTGCTGGAACAAAACGAAGAGGTGGATTTCCGGATGTTGTCGGCCCGCATTGCCGCTACGTCGGGCGCCAACACTCCGGTGTTGAGCGGCCTCATTGATGATTATGAAAGCTTGCTAAAACGCTATCCGCAGCATGAGTCATTGCGCCTCAGCCTCGCGCATTTGTATCAATTGGACAAACAACCCCAACCAGCACTGGCCATCATCGAGCAGATGCTGAAAGAGGTGGAACGCCGTGATCACGACACCAAAGCTCCGATCGACAAACAACAAGCCGGTGTGCGTGGCGGTGATCTGGTCATGCTGCAAGTGCAACTGCTGGAGATCATGGCAGATCACGTGAACTCGTTTAAAAAACTGCAACAGGGCGTGCGCACCTATGCTGATCACAAGGAACTGCGCTTGGTGTTTGGTCGCCGCCTCATCAACGACCATAAGTTCCCGGAAGCGCGCGAGCAATTCTCGCTGCTGGTGCAGCAGAATCCAGGCGACTACGAAATGCTCTATTCACTGGCCTTGCTGAGCATGGAAGTAAACCAGCTGGAAGAAGCCCGCAATTATCTGCAAAAGCTGCTGCAAAACGGCCAGAAACAGGATGATGCCCATTACTACCTCGGCTACATCGAGAGCCAGCAGAACCACCCGGAGCGCGCGATTGAGCAGTATCAACAAGTAAAAGCCGGCAGCAATTTCCTGCCATCCTTGCGCAATCTCACAGAGCTGATGGTGCGAGCCAAACGTTATGACGAACTACATTCCTACCTGCAAAACATCCGGTTTCGCAATTCTGATCTCAACCTTCAGCTGCTCACTCTGGAAGCCAATATTCTGATCGAGGAAAAGCAATACGACATCGCCACTACTATGCTCAATAACTCAGTGGGCGCGTTTCCGAACAATGTTGATCTGCTGTTTCTGCGCTCAGTACTCAGTCAGGACACCAACGACCTTGTGCTGATGGAAAGTGATCTGCGCAAGATCATTCTGCTGCAGCCGCAAAGCCCGGTGGCCTACAACAGTCTCGGTTATACGCTGGCAGATCGCACCAACCGCTATCAGGAAGCCTATGAACTGATCAAACGCGCCGCTGAACTGGCGCCCACTGACCCTGCCATCATGGACAGCCTCGGCTGGGTACAATACAAACTCGGCATGCACCGCGAAGCCAAGGCCATGCTCGAAAAAGCTTACAAGCTCTATCCCGATCCTGAAGTGGCGGCCCATCTGGGTGAAGTGCTGTGGGTATTGGGTGAAAAATCAGCTGCTACCAAGCTCTGGCGCGCCGCCCTTACCACCCAGCCTGACAGCGTGTACGTGCGCAACACGATACAACGGCTCGATCCTTCGGCCTCTTTCTGAAGCGTCTTGTGTCCTCTCTGCTTATCCGCATAAGTACGCTGTTATTGGGGCTTGCTCTGGCTGCCTGTACCAGCCTGGAGCCGGTTGCGCCGATTGGCAGCACGAATTTTCAGGCTAACCAGCAGGCGCTGCTTGCGCATCAGGAATGGTCGCTGAAGGGCCGCCTCAGTGTAAGACAAGAGCGTCAATCAGATACCGTCAATATCAACTGGCAACAACACAACCAGAACTTCGACATCACCCTGCGTGGCACGCTCGGGATTGGCAGTGTTCACCTTTATGGCAACGATCACGGCCTGACCATGGAAAAATCCGGGGAATCGCCGGTGAACCTGCCAAATCTGGAAGCGCTGACCAAGGATTATCTGAGTTTCGAATTCCCGGCGGCTTATCTGCTTTATTGGGTAAGAGCGTTGCCGGTGCCGGGTATGTCTGCCGCTACCGTATTTGATGAAAATTCACGCCTGACCAGCTTGACGCAAAACGACAGCAAGGGCCGTCCGTGGCTCCTGACCTTTGACCGCTACGCTGTTGTGCAGGGTCTGGTGTTGCCTGGGCGCATCAAACTGACCAAGGATGCCGTGCAACTGACTTTTCTGGTTGACCAATGGCAACTCAATGCGGCATTGCCATGAACCCGTTGTGCTTGCCGGCGCCCGCCAAACTCAACCTGTTCCTGCATATCACCGGCCGGCGGGCAGACGGTTACCACAATCTCGAAACCCTGTTTCAACTGCTCGATTATGGTGACGAGCTCGAATTCGATCTGAATGCAGGTAACCGCCTGAGTTTCAGCTGTTCACGCCCCGAACTCGAAAATGACGACAATCTGGTGCTGCGTGCTGCCCGCTTACTGGCTCCCCATGCCACTGTTGATCCCTTTTGCCATATCCACCTGCACAAACAACTGCCAACCGGGGCTGGTTTGGGCGGTGGCAGCTCCGATGCTGCGACTACCCTTTTGGCCCTCAATCGACTTTGGCAGTGCGGTTTGTCACAGACCAATCTGGAGCAACTGGGCTTGAGCCTCGGGGCCGATGTCCCCGTGTTCGTACACGGCTATAGCGCTTTTGCTCAGGGCGTGGGAGAAAAGCTTGTCAATCAAACAGTTCCTGAGCGCTGGTATGTGGTGCTAACCCCTGCTTGCGAGGTCGCCACCCGGGAAATTTTCTGCCATCGCGAATTGACAAGGAATAGCCCCTCCCTGACAATGCGCGCCTTTCCATTTTTGGGTAGCCGGAACGACTGTCAGGAAATTTCCTGCCTTTTGTATCCGCCGATAAGAGCAGCGTTGGATTGGCTAGGCCAGTTTGGTGAAGCTCGCATGACCGGCACCGGCTCCAGTGTTTTTGCGAGTTTCCCGACCACAGAAGCAGCAACGGAAATTCTGTCCCGGTTACCAGCAGCAACGTCAAGCCAGATTCCGGGTTGCCGGGGATTTGTCGCCCGAGGGGTCAATCGATCTCCGCTGCTGGGCCTGCTCGACCAGTTAGATTGATTGGGATTGATTGTTGGGCCAGATGGTCTGACACGAAAAATTTTTGGGGTGTCGCCAAGCGGTAAGGCACAAGGTTTTGATCCTTGCACACGTTGGTTCGAATCCAGCCACCCCAGCCATATTACGCAGGCTCGCCTGCAAGAGCTAACAACTGAACAAGCCAAGCCCACCCAAACCGGCAAAACAAACAGGCCCCAGCATGGCGAACAACTTGATGGTATTCAGCGGCAATGCCAACCCCGAACTGGCCCAGAAAGTGGCCAAATGGTTGGGGGTTCCGCTTGGTCGTGCCGATGTGCGCAAATTCAGCGACGGCGAGATCAATGTTGAGCTGAACGAAAATGTGCGTGGCCAGGATGTGTTCATCATCCAGCCCACTTGCCAACCTACCAATGACAACCTGATGGAACTGTTGCTGATGGCCGATGCCTTGCATCGCTCGTCCGCCAACCGAATCACTGCCGTGGTGCCCTATTTCGGTTATGCCCGCCAGGATCGCCGCGTGCGTTCTGCCCGCGTTCCCATCAGCGCCAAAGTGGTCGCCGACATGATGAGCGCCTCCGGCATCAACCGCGTGCTGACCATTGATTTGCACGCCGAGCAGATTCAGGGCTTTTTCAGCATTCCGGTCGACAACGTCTATGGTTCGGTAGTGCTGGTGGAAGATGTGCGCAACCAGTCTTACGAAAACCTGACCGTGGTATCCCCCGACATCGGCGGTGTGGTGCGCGCCAGAGCCTTCGCCAAACAACTGGGCACTGACCTTGCCATCATCGACAAGCGCCGCCCCAAAGCCAACGAAATTGAAGTGATGCATTTGATCGGTGAAGTGAAAGGTCGCACCTGTCTCATCGTTGACGACATGGTCGATACCGCCGGCACGCTGTGCAAAGCCGCTGACGCACTCAAGGAACAAGGTGCCGCCAAAGTTGTGGCTTACTGTACTCATGCCGTGTTGTCAGGCAACGCCATCAACAACATCAACAATTCCACGCTCGACTCGCTGGTGGTGACTGACACCATCCCGCTCAGTGATGACGCGCGCAAGTGCAAGAAAATCCGCCAGCTGCAACTGGCCCGCTTCCTCGGCGAAAGCATTCGCCGGGTCAGCAATGAAGAATCCGTCAGCGCAATGTTTGATGAGGGTTAACCCTTAACCAACAGGCTTTGAAGGCAACCCCCTGAATTTGCCGGTCGCAAGCACTCTCAGGGAATACCGGGCACAAGCCCACCTAACCACAAGCGAGCACCCCGTGGGTACTCGTAGAGGAATACACAATGTCCAAACAAAAATTCGTTCTTGAGGCCGCTACCAGGGCCAACGCAGGGAAAGGTGCGAGCCGCCGCCTGCGTCGTATAGCTGGTTCAGTACCCGCCATTTTGTACGGTGGTGACAAAGCGCCCGCCAATATCTCGATCATTCATAAGGATCTGGCTTACGTACTGGAAAATGAAGCGTTTTTTACCTCCATCGTCACGCTGAATGTTGACGGTGTAGCCGAGAGCGCCATTATCAAGGATCTGCAACGTCATCCTGCACAGCCGCGCCTGCTGCACGCTGACTTCCAGCGCGTATTCAATGATCGCCCGCTGCACATCAAAGTGCCGCTGCACTTCCTTAACGAAGCTACTGCCCCGGGTGTCAAACAAGGCGGCGTGGTTGCACACATCATGACCGAGCTGGAAATCGCCTGTCTGCCGAAAGACCTGCCTACCTATATCGAAGTTGATCTTGCCGGCCTCGGCCTCGGTCACTCCGTGCACATCTCTGACCTGAAACTGCCAGAAGGCGTGAGCAGCGTGTCCTTGGGTCATGGCCCTGCCGGTGACCTGGCGGTTGTAGCGATCAAGATGCTGAAGAAAGGCAGTGATGACGCTCCGGCTGCTGATGCAGCTGCTCCGGCCGCTGCTGGCAAAGCTGCTGCCAAAGCGCCTGCCGCCAAGGCTCCTGCAGCCAAAGCCCCGGCCAAGAAGTAATACGTCCGCGTAGCATCGCTGCCTTATGAGCGCTGCAATCGCACTTGTTGTTGGCCTGGGAAACCCGGGCCAACAATATCAATTCAATCGGCACAATGCCGGCGCCTTGTTGCTTGCTTCACTCGCCAAAGCCTACAAGGGCGATTTGAAGCCAGAAACCAAATTCAAGGGCTGGACCGGCCGCATTGACGTCAATGGCCATGAAGTGCGCCTGCTGTTTCCCACCACTTTCATGAATAAAAGCGGCGAATCAGTGCAACCGCTGGCCCAGTTCTACAAACTGGAACCTGCGCAAATCCTCATCGCCTATGACGAACTTGATTTACCACTGGGCACAACCCGACTGAAACAAGGGGGTGGCCACGGCGGGCACAACGGTGTGCGTGATGTGATCCGCGCACTTGGCTCGGCTGACTTTATGAGGCTGCGACTGGGTATCGGTCACCCGGGCGATGCTTCACTGGTTTTGAACTATGTATTGGGTAATTTCAAAAAATCGGAAGAGCCCGTGTTTGAAGAAGAAGTCGGCAAGGCTGTGGCATTGCTGCCTTTGCTGGTGCAGGGCAAGATACAGATTGCGATGAATCAGCTACACACCCGCCTCCGCTAAAGCTATGGCGGGCAAGCCAGAATATGAAACGAACAGGATTTTAACTATGGGTATTAAATGCGGAATTGTTGGGCTGCCGAACGTTGGTAAATCCACCTTGTTCAATGCGCTGACCCAAGCCGGCATTGCGGCGGAAAATTTTCCGTTTTGTACGATTGAGCCGAACTCGGGCATCGTGCCGGTGCCGGATGCTCGTTTGACTGCACTGGCAGAAATCGTAAAACCCGAAAAAGTGGTTCCTACGGCGGTGGAGTTTGTCGACATCGCCGGCCTTGTAGCCGGCGCTTCCAAGGGTGAAGGCTTGGGCAACAAGTTTCTTGCCAACATCCGCGAATGCGATGCAATTGCCCATGTGGTGCGCTGCTTCGTTGACGACAACGTGATCCACGTTGCCAATACGATCAATCCGCAGAACGATATCGAAATCATCAACACCGAACTGGCACTGGCCGATCTGGAAACCGTGGAAAAAGGTCTGGATCGTGCCGCCAAGGCTGCCAGAGGCCAGGACAAGGACGCCATCAAGGTCAAAGACATCCTGACGCGTGTGCACGCCCACCTCGACTCCGGCAAGCCGGTGCGCAGTCTCGACCTCGACAAGGATGAACAGGCCGCCATTTATTCGTACCACCTGCTGACCGCCAAGCCGACCATGTACATCGCCAACGTCGATGAGCAAGGCTTCACCAACAACAAATATCTGGATCAGGTCACCGCCATCGCCAAAGCCGAAGGCTCGGTAGTGGTGGCCATCTGCAACAAGCTGGAAGCGGAAATCTCCGAGCTGGCCGCCGAAGACAAGATGGCCTTCCTGCAGGATCTTGGCATGAGCGAACCTGGCCTCGACCGTGTGATCCGCGCTGGCTACGAGCTATTGGGCCTGCAGACCTATTTCACCGCCGGCGTAAAGGAAGTGCGCGCCTGGACCGTGAAGATCGGCGCCACCGGCCCCAAAGCCGCTGCAGTGATCCATACCGACTTTGAGAAGGGCTTTATCCGCGCCGAAGTCATGGCCTATGCCGATTTCATCCAGTACAAAGGTGAGCAAGGCGCCAAGGATGCCGGCAAATGGCGACTGGAAGGCAAGGAATACATCGTGCAGGACGGTGATGTAATGCACTTCCGTTTTAATGTGTGACAGCTTAGAATTCGCGCCCTCAATGAATTGAGGCGATGTAGCTCAGTTGGTTAGAGCACCGCATTCATAATGCGGGTGTCGGTGGT
>CANCGR010000080.1 GCA_947377625.1 Gammaproteobacteria bacterium
AACACTGAACTGGGTGTTACCAAAGGCAATCTGTTGAAAGAGATTGATTTGAGCAAGGTGGATGAAATCGGGTTTACGGATTTGATGCCGGGGTCTGATCATGGCGCTGGTGGATGGTCGGATGTTGGCATTATTCGCGTTTATGCTACGGCGGTAGCGCGTTAGTTTTTGGTATTGGGTTTGTTGCGGGGCCGGAAGCAGCTATAGGCCCCTGCAACACGCCGTGAATACGTCCATGTAGGCTTGCTTCGGCCATCCATGGTCTCAGACAGTTGCAGAAACCTATAGCTGCCTCCGTCCTTCGATATCTTTGTACATTCCTTTGCTCACTCTCCCAATACAAGGCAAGTGGATCATGAAAAAATTTCTGGCGATCACCGGGTTACTACTTCTCTGTCAGCTTGCATCTGCACAGGATGGCGAAGCAATCTTCACTGCTCGTTGTGCTGCGTGCCATTTGAATCCCAATCCGCAAGACAATGCGCATGCGCCCAGCAAGGCGGATATGCAGTCGTTTACTCCCAACGTGATCTTTGCCGCGCTTACTGATGGCTTGATGCGTTTGCAGGGTTCTACGCTCAGTGATGGTGAGCGACGTGCGGTGGCGGTGTGGCTTACTGGCAAGCAAGTGACAGACGTCAATCTGCAAATCACTGCCAATCGTTGCAGCAAGAATCCGACGTTGCAGATTTCGGCCAATGCCCCGCAGTGGAATGGCTGGGGGCCTGACCTTCATAACGGTCGCTATGTGGGCAAGACTGCGATCACTGCACAGTCATTGTCTAAATTGAAATTGTTGTGGGCTTATGGTTTGCCGGGCGAGAGTCAGGCGCGTGGTCAACCGGCAGTGATGGGCGGCCGCTTGTTTGTCGGCAATCGTGCGGGTGCGCTTTATTCTGTGGATGCAGTCAGCGGCTGTACGTATTGGACCTTTCTGCCGCGTGCAGGCATTCGCAGTGCCACGTCGGTGGCGGCAATCACGCTGCCTGACGGCAAAAAAGGCTATGCCGTGTACTTCGTCGACATGCTGGCCAATGTCTACGCAGTCAACGCCCAGAATGGCGAGCTGATCTGGCAATACCGTGTGGAGACCAATGCGTCGGTGCGTGGCACGGGCTCGGTAACTGTCTACAACGGTCGCGTGTATGTGCCGATGACTGGCGTCAATGAGGAGAACACTGCATCGAATCCGGATTATTCGTGTTGCACCTTTCGCGGCAGTTTGAGTTCACTGGATGCACAAACCGGCAAGCTGGTGTGGAAGTTCTACACCGTTGATGAACCCAAGCCGCGCGGCAACAGTGCCAACGGCAAGCCGTTGTTTGGCCCGGCAGGTGTGGGTATCTGGAGTGCACCTACCATTGATGAACAACGTAGCCTTATCTACGTTGCTACCGGCAACGCTTATGCCGATCCAGCGCCGGCAACTGCTGATGCAGTGTTGGCAATCAGCATCGACAAAGGTGAGCTGGTGTGGAGTAAACAATTCACAGCAGCGGCCGATGTGTGGATAGGTGGTTGTGGACCCGGCAAACCCAACGCCAACTGCCCTGGCGAGGCGGGCCCTGATTATGACTTTTCGGCATCTCCCGTGCTGACCCACGCCAAGAGTGGGCGTGAGTTGCTGGTAATACCACAGAAGTCCGGTCTGGTTTACGCGATTGATCCCGCCAAACAAGGTGAATTGGTGTGGCAGTATCGTGCCGGCACGGGCAGTGCAGTAGGCGGCGTGTGGGGCGCGGCACTCGTCAACGGTACCGCGTTTGTGCCGGTGGGGGGTTATCGCAATGCTGACACCGGCGGTCTGCACGGCATTGACATTGATACAGGCAAGCGGCTGTGGTTCACACCGGCGCAGCCACTATTGTGTGCTGCCGGCAATGGTTGCGGGCCTACTCAATCGGCTGCGGTCACTGCGGTTCCCGGTGCAGTCTTCTCTGGTTCACAGGATGGTGGTTTGCGTGCTTATGATGCAACGAGCGGCGCGGTGCTATGGACCTTCGATGCCAACCGCACGTTCGAAACCATCAATGGTGTAGTGGCCAATGGCGCTTCGTTTGATGGAGCCGGCCCGGTGGTAGTCGGCGACATGCTCTATGTGCTGTCAGGCAATTCCGGCTTTGTGGGCCGGCCTGGCAATGTGCTGCTGGCATTCAGGATTGAAAAATAACTCAGGCTTTGTCGCGCAGGCGTTCGATCTCGTCAGCCAAGGAGTGCGACTTGTGGCCATCAGTCACAATCTTCTCCAGCACTTCGATGCGCTCACGCAACTGCTGGATTTCGGTATCACGTTCGGCCATGGCTTTTTCCAGCATCTTGTGGAACATCGGTGGCACCGCCATGTTTTCGCTGTTTGGCCCCCAGCCGTGCCTTTTGCTGTAACCATAGTGCGTACGGACCCAAGTAACCGCAACCCAGCTAAGTATGGCTACGACCGGGATGATGAAGGGGGTATTGAACATGGCGCAATCCTCGTTGGTTATTGTGTGGTGTTGCAAGCTCAGTGACTTGCTTGCAGCAGAACTAGCAGGGACCGTGCCAGAGTATAAGATTTCCTAATTCATTGAAATAAATGATAAAAAATATCATGAAAATCGACAGTGGTTTTCAGCGCCTGCCAAAACCCCAGTGATTGGCGAATTTGGCCAATGCGAATCCAGGTCATTCATTGAGCTCTCACCGGCAAACCAGCAAACAGCTTGTTGAGGAGCGATGCCGTACGCACTGCCGCTTTCATCATCTGGTCATCGACGGTGGGGAGGAATTCAGCACTATAACTACCGCCGATTATCGGCCCCTGCGGCAGACGTGCATGGATGCGCACCAGTAACTCACTGCTTTCCTGCAGCCACACTTTTACATCAGTGTTCTGCATGCGGCCAAGATCGGAGTTGGGCAGATGCTTGATGCGGTTGCCCAAGCGTACGATGTAATCTGCCTCGCTAAGGTGTTCATCTTCCAGCAGCAGGCTGTCCCAGAGTGCGTGCAAATTGGTCTGTTTGCCTTGCCACTGCAGCTTGATGTCGTTGCCGCCGCGATCGCTGGCATAACCGCTGTGCAAGGGTTGGTGCAGATCAGCCACGACATGGATGAGGAATTTGAGTGCGAAGCGTTTGACCTTGGCATCGTGCAGATCGATTTTGCCAAAATAGCGCTGTAAACCAGTATGCACCGGGCCTTTCGGCAAGGGCTGATCCCGCAGGATTGCTGAAAAAACAGCCAGCGCCGCCACGGCATCGCCGTGCTTGTTCTTGGGGCTCTGCTCATAATCACCACCGGGTGCCAGATTCACAAAATGCCAGGCACTGGCATAGTCCGACCAAAATGCCGGGTTATCCGGCGAACCGCGCATGTCATCGGCCCAGGTAGCCGCTGCCAGCAAATCTTCTGAGCCCAGTAGGGCCGAAATTTCTGCTTTGGCCTTCACGGCCAATTGTTGCTCTGTCAGTGCAGCAATAATGCGATGCCCGCGTGCACCCCACGCCAGAACCGGGGCACAGGCACTGGCCAAAACCATGAAAAGCAGCAGGTGCACTACAGTAATTTTGGGCATGGACAGAGTCTGGTCAGTAACGCGGGCGCTATAAAATGCACGCAGTCCCGGGATTAAGCCAGTCTCTTCACGGCGCTTCGAGCCGATAACAACCCCCTGGGTGGGGGGAGGGTTTGTGACTAGCGCCTCAACTTGAGGCCGTTCTTAAAACAATGTTTGTAAACCATTGTTTTTTTGATGGATAATCCGGCCGCGGCAAGTCTTGAGACCGCGGCAAAACCTGATTTTTCACATCGAAAAGGACCGGTCAGACCAATGACAACTACAGTCACTCCAGAAAAAAGTGCTGATACTACGATCAAGTTGCCACTCTATAACTTGGTAAACCGGCTACCTGGCCCGAAAAATTTCGCGATCAAGATTTTCATGTTTTCGTTCATCGGCACCCAGTTGCCGATGTTTGCACTGTTGATCTACGTGCTGATGAATGTAGAGCTGACTGCCGAGATTCTCACTACTGTCAGTATCGTATTGATCACCGCCTTGCTCGGCTCTGCTTCGACGGTGATGGCACTGCTGGCGTACACCGAGCCAGTTACTGCGGTGCGCAAGGCGTTGCAGAATTTCACCTTGCAGGACACCGTACCCGATTTGCCCAAAGGCTCCAATGATGAAATCGGCGAGCTGATGAACAACACCCAGGGCGCGCTGAAAAAACTGCATAGCATGTTGCACAACATGCACGAGATGAGCATTCGCGATGAACTGACCGGTTTGTACAACCGTCGTTTCTTTACGGAACAGGCTGATTTGCTGTTGATTCGCGCGTCCCGTTATGAAGAACCAATTGCGCTGGTTTATGTCGACATCGACCATTTCAAGGACGTCAACGACAAATTCTCGCATCAGGTAGGCGATCATGCACTGCGTCAGATGGGCACCTTGCTGTCGGACTCGGCACGTGGTTCCGATCTTACTGCGCGTATTGGTGGCGACGAATTCATCATCATGTTCCCCAATACCAATGCCGCCAAAGCGCGTTTGCTGGGTGAGCGTTTGCGCCAGAATCTGTCCGGCCATGACTGGTCGGCGCTGCTGCCGGGCCAACGCATTACCGTCAGCATGGGCGTCGCAGAAGCAGCTCCCGGTGATACACTCGACCAGCTGTTGGCAAGGGCCGACCAGAATCTTTACAAAGCCAAAGACGGAGGCCGCGACCAGATTCAAGTCTGACCGACTGTTGTTTAGGGGGGATCATGGAAAAGAAATCCGGCGGCAACAAGCCAGCTGGTAGCGCGATGAATCGCAGGGTCTTGTTGCAAAACAGCGTCAAGGCTGGCGCAGTTGCCTTGATCCCGCTGGTGGATAGCAGTTGCACCACCAAGCTACCCCCTCCCGTAATCGTTACTACTCCACTGGGCACTGATAACGACCGCACACTGGCTGCGGTCGCTGATCGTATTGTGCCCGCCGATGAGCTTGGCCCCGGCGCCAGTGCTGCCGGTGTAGTGCACTACATCAATCATAGTCTCGCTGAATGGAATCAGGCTGAATTGCCTGTGCTCAGCAAGGGCCTTGCCGATATCAATGAAGTGGCGATAGTGCGTCATGCGTATGAATTTTCCGCACTGACCGCTGAGCAACAAGATACGATCCTGACTGAACTGGAAGCAGGGCAGCTCGCCAAGGTCGCCAATGGCGCCGTGCTGTTCAATCGTTTGCTGCGCCTCACACTGGAAGGCATGTTCAGCGATCCCTATTACGGCGGTAATGCTGGTTACGCCGGCTGGGATCTGATTGGTTATCCCGGCGCCGTACTGGCCAGCACCCCCGACATGCAAAAAATGCGCGTCCGCCTGCCTATGCTGCATACCTCCGGCCATGGAGCTGAGCACGATGGCCATTAATTTGCCGGAAACCGATGTAGTAGTGGTCGGACTCGGTGCTGCTGGCGGCGTTGCTGTGCTGCCGTTGGCTTGGGCTGGTCTGAAAGTAATCGGTCTTGAAGCGGGCACCTGGATGAACCCGGGCCAGGACTACAAACCCGACGAAATCCACAACAACGTGCGCTCACTGGTCACCACCGGCAACAAAGTGGCTAACGAAGTGCCCACGTTCCGCACAGCACCCGATCAAGTAGCACGCCAACAGCCACGCCATCCGATGATGAACGCCGTGGGCGGCACCTCCATTCACTATCATGCGCAGAGCTGGCGTTTGAATCCGTGGGATTTCAAGGTCAAGAGCGCAACCATCGAACGCTATGGAGCAGCCTTTCTGCCGGAAGGCTCGACCGTTGAAGACTGGCCCTTGCGTTATGAAGATCTGGAGCCGTTCTACGACCACATCGAGTACGAAGTAGGTGTCAGTGGCAAGGCCGGCAACATCCAGGGCAAGCTGGATTCATCGGGTAATATTTTTGAAGGAGCACGCAAGCGTGAATATCCGATGCCACCACTGCGCTCGTGCGATTTTGTTGACCACATGACACAAGCGGCGCGCTCCCTTGGCTATCATCCCTATCGCGGACCGGCTGCAATTAACTCACAGCCATATCAGGGCCGCCCTGGCTGTGCCTTTCACGGCTGGTGTGATCGTGGCGGCTGTCATATCCGCGCCAAGAGTTCGACCGATGTCACCACCATTCCACGCGCAGTGGCTACTGGCAATCTCAAGGTGGTCGACAACGCCAACGTAAGGCGTATTGAAACCGACAACACCGGCAAAGCCACCGGTGTTACTTATTTGCGCGATGGCAAAGAATATTTCCAGCCGGCGCGCGCGGTATTGCTCGGCACCTACGCCTACGAAAACATCCGCTTGCTGCTGTTGTCGCAGTCCACGTTTCATCCCAACGGGCTCGGTAACAATCGCGGTCAGGTTGGTAAACATCATTTCGGTCACTGGGACATACAGGCAGGCGTGGCAGTGTCAGCGCTATTCCCGTTCGATCTCAACATCTGGTACGGCGCCATCGCGCAAGGTGTGATGGTGGATGACTGGGCCGATGACAATTTTGATCACAAGTCGTTGGGGTTCATTGGTGGCTCGTCGTTGCATGCCTATACCGAGAAACATCCGATTGGTGCTGCGTCGATGGGCAGTTTCGGCAAAGTGCAAAAACGCTGGGGCAGTGAATGGAAACGTTTTATCGCCGAAAATGCCGGGCGCTGGACCACTGCCTATATCCAGACCAATACCTTCCCTTACAACAACAACTGGGCAGACCTTGATCCCAATGTGCGTGATCCATTTGGCGATCCGGTGTTGCGCATTACTGCCGGCCCCAAAGTGAATGAACCCAAAGCCGCCAGTTATGCCGCTGGCAAGATGATTGAGTGGTTCCGCGCAGCCGGTGCCACTGACGTCACGGGCGGGCAGGGCGGCACCGGCCCGGCCTTGTCCACCCATGCGCATGGCGGCACTCGTATGGGGCTGGATCCGAACACCAGCGTCACCAACGCCTTTGGCTTTGTGCATGACTGCCCGAATCTGGGTGTGATTGGCGGCTCCGTGATGGGCACAGCCGGAGCGCGTAATCCAACACAAACCATTCAGGCGCTGGCATGGCGCACTGCCGAACAACTGATCAGGACCTTGCGCCGCGCATGAGCCGTGTACAGGCACAAGCCAAGACGCCACTTTCACCATGAATCATCGCAGCAAGTTGTATCTGTGTTTCTTCCTGATTTATTTCATCTGGGGTTCCACGTATCTGGCGATTCGCTACGCGATTGCCAGCATCCCACCGTTTCTGATGGCAGGCCTGCGCTTTTTTCTTGCGGGGATGCTCATGTATTTCTTCTTGCGCTGGCGCGGCGTGCCGGCGCCTGCCTGGAGCCAATACTGGCGCTTGGCCGTGGTGGGTGTGTTTTTGTTTCTCGGCGGCAATGGGCTGGTGGTATGGGCCGAGCAAACCATTGATTCAGGTCTGGCCGCGTTACTGGTTTCCACGTTGCCGCTTTGGCTGATTCTGTTGGACTGGTTATGGGCCAATGGCCCTGCACCGCAACTACGCGCTGTATTCGGTATTTTGCTGGGAATTGTGGGCACGGTATTGCTGATCAAACCCGCGCTGGTGTTGCCTTGGTTGGCGGAATCGACCGCAGAAACCGATGCTACCGGCAGTGGCGCACAGCAAGCTTTGGCATCTTTGGTCGTGGTGTTTGCCTCCGTGCTGTGGGCAATCGGTTCGATCTATTCAAAGAAATTCGTCAAACCGCACTCAGTGTTCATGTCAGCCGCGTGCCAGATGACTGGCGGTGGTTTGTCGTTGCTGCTGGTGGCATCACTGCAGGGTGAATGGTCGCAATTCAATCCTGCGGCTATCTCGTGGGTGTCGCTGGCGGGTTTCAGCTACTTGTTTTGCCTTGGGTCGATGGTGGCAATTTCTGCCTACGTCTGGCTGTTGCAGAATGCCTCGGCGTCAGCGGTATCCACCTATGCCTTCGTCAATCCGCTGGTGGCCTTGTTGCTGGGTTGGCTGATCGCCAGCGAGCCTTTGACCATGACGATCATCATCGGCGCCGGCGTCATCCTGGCCGGGGTAATGCTGGTGATCACCACGCCACCGCGCCAGGCCTGAGTCCACTTATAGCTTGGCTGCTGCTTCCAGCCTGAGTTCTACCTGGCCAACCCCCACTTTCACACGCACGTCGTGGTCGCCATTGCCGTGCCCGTCGACGTCCTGCGAGACAAAGGAGTGCTTGTGCTGTCTTGCCTCGCCACCCCGCAGTTTTGCGCCGCCAACCCCGGTGTTCAAATTGATTTCACCAGTGGTTTCCAGCGGCATGCTTAACTCCACATCACCCACACCGAGGTTGACGTGCAGTTTGGTGTCTTTCAATTTGCCTTCGATCTTGCCAACGCCCAGCTCAATGGAAGTCTGTTCAACTGCGGGCAACTCCACCGTCCAGTCAATATTCAAATCATCATCGTTCTGACGTAGCGCCAGCCGCTTGCCACGTGTGCTGCTGTGCAGCTCAACCTCAGCCAGATCGATGTCGCTCTGGAACCAGTGTCGGTTTTGCTGGGTAATTTCCAGCACGACTGAGATCTTTTTGCCGGAGGCCGGAATGACGTGGATGGAGCCAACCGATGCATTGATCTCAATCTTGTCGATATCGGATATATCGAAGGTGTATTCCTTGACCACCGGTTTGGCGGCATAGGTGCAAGCAAGCGGGGTGGTGAGAAGCAGTATCAGCAGCATAC
>CANCGR010000081.1 GCA_947377625.1 Gammaproteobacteria bacterium
CGCTCATGCAGCTAGCCTCAATGAAATTGGTAGGGGTCAGTTGATTGCAGTGCGCCCTCTACAGCTGTGCAGCACGGCAATAAAACAACGGGAATCCTGCTTTTATTTTCCGCTTCCGGCACAATCCCGTTATCTGCCACAATACTTACATACCAAATAGTATGTTGTAAATACCAAGCGCTTTTATGCCAAAACCCGCAGCAGCCAAAACCCGCGACCTCGCCAGAACCCGCAGCGAAATACTCGATGCCGCCTTTATGGAAATCTATGCCAACGGTTTTCAGGGCGTTAGTGTCGACAAGATCCTCGCCCGCACCGGACTGACCAAGGGCGCCTTTTTCCACCAGTTCCCCACCAAGCTGGATCTGGGTTATGCCTTGGTAGATGAAGTGCTGCGCGACTTGATCAGCTCACGCTGGATTGAACCGCTCCGCTCTTATGACAACCCTGTCAAAGGCATCCTCGCGCTGATGAATATCTTCATTGGCAAATCAACGCCGGCACAAATGCAGTGCGGCTGCCCGCTGAATAATCTCGTGCAGGAAATGACCAATGTCGACGCCGTGTTTGCAGAAAAACTGTCGGCGCAAATTGATTTCTGGGTAGCGGGCATTGAAGAAGCACTCAAGCGCGGCATCAAGAGTGGACATCTCAAAACCACGCTGAAAACCAAAGAAGCGGCGTTGTATATCGTGATGTTTCACGAAGGCTTGTACGGGTTTCTGAAAGCGCAACCAGATCCGAAAGTCTACAAATCGCTTTACAGCGTATTCCGGCAGCAACTGGAAACTTATTGCGTGAGTGATTAGGGATTCAACGCTTGTGCCGCAATTGCGAAGCTTTTTATGCGGGCTTCATGGTCATAAACATGACTGGTCAGTATCAATTCATCGACTTGAGTCTTCGCCAGAAATTCCTGCAGCCATGCTTTTACCGAAGCGGGTGAACCCACGGCCGATTCGCGCAGTGCATGGTTCACTTGCGCGAGTTCTACCACGCTGCCAATTTCATGTTCGTGGCTCACCGGCGGTTTGAGTGGGCCAGGCTCGCCTTTGCGCAGCGCAATAAATTGCTGCTGCATCGAACTCATCAAACGGCGGCCTTCGGCGTCGGTGTCAGCAGCGAACACATTCACTGCCGCACCGGCATAGGGTTGCGGGTGACCAGGCGATGGCTGGTATTGTTCCCGATACACTTTCAGCGCCGTATGCAAATGGTCGGGCGCGAAGTGCGAGGCGAACAGATAAGGCAAACCCAGGTAAGCAGCCAGTTGGGCTCCGAACAAACTGGAACCGAGTATCCACAACGGCACGCGCAGGCCATGGCCCGGCACGGCTTTGACGCCGTCATGACCCTGATCAAAATAATTGCGCAGCTCCTGCACATCCTGCGGAAAGCGCTCAGCAGCATCCAGATTGTCGCGGCGCAGCGCCAGCATGGTCTTGCCATCGGTGCCGGGCGCACGACCCAGGCCAAGGTCCACGCGATCAGGATAGAGACTGGCGAGTGTGCCGAACTGCTCGGCAATCACCAGCGGCGAGTGGTTCGGCAACATGACGCCAGCCGCACCGATGCGAATTGAGCTCGTGCCTGCTGCCACAAAACCCAGCGCCACCGCAGTGGCCGCACTGGCGATGCCGCTGGAGTTATGGTGCTCGGCCATCCAGAAACGTTTGTATCCCTGCTGCTGCGCATGCTGGGCCAGATCACGCGAATTCAACAAGGCCTGCCGGGCCGTGCTGCCTTCAGTGATAGGAGCCAGATCCAGCAGGGAATAAGCTTTCACGTTGGTCTACTGGGCTGCTGGCGCTGGCGCATTGAACTCGATGCGGAAATCGACAATCTGCTCGCGGCCGCCTTGGCGGTTACGCATTCTGATCAAATGCAGCAGATGATGCAGCGATGCCACAATGAGGTAGCACGCAGGCAAAAAGTCACTCTGGTGCAGCTCCCGCAATTGTTCAGTACTCAGCGCTTTCAATCTCGCTTCATCAAGCGTGAACAGCCCCGTCACATTGCGCACTTCGCCGTTCTGTTGTTGCAACTGCAGATTGATCGGGATGATCAGGTCCAGTTTGACTACTGCTTGAATGAAACGGTCAGTCAGTTTCTGGCTCTCGAAAATATTGTTGAGGGTTTGATGCCAATGTTTCAGCAAATCACTTTCCTTGCCGTCGTCATTGAACAAGGGCGTGCCGTCTTTCTCGTTCAGGAACGGACTGTCAGTGAACAGGCAGGTGGTAATTTCTTCGCCGTTCGGCACACGGTCATCGTAGCCGATCACAAACGGGTGGCGCTGGACTGACAACGGCACATAAGTGCTTTCCCAGAATTGCGGCCCAAAGTAAATGTTTTCACCAGCGCGCAGGCCCAGCATCGCGGCCAGCAAAAACTTGCGGTCATCCGGGCGCTCAATCAGCACCAGCGGAAAGTTGGCGGCACACTCGGCCAGCTCCATCAGCACGATGCCAGCCACGTGCATTTCCCTGGCATGGGTGTAGCCTGGATTGGCCTTCACTTTGAGTTTGCTGTGCCTGCTGGCATCAACGGTTTGAATGTTGTCAGGATTTTTCAAGACGGTACTCATGGTTGCCCCTGTTATTTATTCTGATGACTGAACGCACTGCCCCGGTGATCCGGGGTGCAGCCGGGCATTTCACCGAAAATAGCGGGCAGAGTCGAATTAAATATGGCGGGCGGAGCCAAAAAAGCGCCAAAAAAAAGCCCGGAGGTAAACCGGGCTTTTTGGCTCAATCAGGTCAAACGGCAAGCACTGCTCTCATTTTGGGTCCCAGCAATGTTCGCGCGGTTTCCAGGTGGCGTCGAATTTGTCCGGCAGGCCGCTGTCGGAACTGATGCAGCGACGGGATATCTGCCACTTGCCGTTGCGCTTGACCAGCTCGCTGTCTTCACGGCCTTGCTCGGTGATGGTGGGCACCTTGCCGACGCCATTGTTCATGGTGCCGGTCCAGATCACGTGCGCAGTGGCCTTGTCGCCGTTCACTTCGATGATCGGGTTGGTCAGCAGCATATTGCCACGGCGGTAGCCTTTTTGAGGCGCAGGTTTTGGGGCGCCCTCGGCCGGCTGGTACAACTTGTCTATTTCGGCGCGGCCCTTGGCGACCATGCCGTCAACGTCGAGCACGGCATCTTCAGTGAAGTACTCCGACAACTCATGGGCTTTGCCGAGCGACAGATCGTAGTAGTAATGCGTGATCACATCTTCGACCTGGATGCGGTCAAGCAAGGTCTCCATCGTGACCTGCCTGGTCTGCGCCAGTGCGGAGCCGGCCATTGGCACAAGCAGTATGGCTGACGCAGCAGCGAGCACACCGCGCAACATGGAATGACGGTTAATGACGAACCTGGACATGTGGAATCCCCTCTCGTGTTTTGATGAACTGAATAAATATGGAACCGCTTTTTTTCTTACTATGGATCATATGCCGACGAAAAAGAATAGAGAAAGAACAGGGACATCCGCTTGCGCAAACAAGACTCCGGCACTGGTTTGATTCTAAGCTATGATTCAGGAAAGCATCAGGTGTACACCCAATGGATCTGAACCACATTCTGGCAGTGAGTGCGCTTGTTGCCATCACCGCAGCCTTTGTAACGGGCTTGCTGATTACCACGCTAACCGGTTCAGCACGGCCGGTAAAAGTCTTCCTCGTCATTCTGACCCTGATTGTTGTCGCCGGTCTGGTTGCCGGGTTCATCTTTTCGCGTGGCTTGCTGATTTATCTGCTGTTCCAGCTTATAGCGCTGGTGCTGATCCTGTACTTCGTGGTCGTATTTGGCGCGGTGTGTGGCGGCGGCATTTATCTGCTCCTTCACAAAAAAACGCGGGGCAAACTGTTAAGCCAACCCGAGCTTGCCGAGTATCTGGCGACGGCAGAATTCTCAACGCTGGAAGGCATCACCGAAGAAAGAGCACTGGCCAGAGTCCTCAGCGGCTTTTACCAGGGTGGCCGCCATAAAGGCCTGTGGTACATCCATAAATCTGAACTGTCGCAAAAAACCATCCATCAGGAGGCTGTATGAAATTCTTGGAGTTCAAATTCACCAAACGCCACGTGTGTGCATGGGCACTGTCATCATGTTTGGTATTGCTTGCCTCGCCTGCGCTCGCCGCAGAAGCAGCCAGCCTGCTGCAGCAAGTGGCCGACCGCGCTGAAATCCAGGAAGTGGCTTACCGCTACATCAACGCGCTCGATACCCGCGATGCCGACATGTATGTAAGTGTTTTTACTGAAGACGCCGAATACGATATTGAAGCGCAAGTGGTGCGTGGCCATAAGGAACTGCGCGACATCATCGCCGGCTTGCAGCGCAGCCGCGACGAAACCATTGCCGCCGGCAAGCCGCTGGTGGATCTGTACCACACCAACATCAACCCGGTGATAGAACTGGTGAGTGCCAATGAAGCCCGTTACCAGGCTTATTGGCAAACGCTGCGCAAAGCCGAAGACAACAGCATGCGCATCGGCGGCATGGGCCGCATCTTCGACACACTGGTCAAGACCAGGAGTGGCTGGAAGATCAAGAAACGTGTGCTGACCAATTTTATCCAGCGCAAATAAGCCCCCAAAAATTGAGCAACCCACCATGCAACTGACACGACTACTGGCACTGGGCTTTCTGCTCGCCGCGAGCACTGTGCAGGCACAGCAAAGCATCCTGTTTATCGGCAACAGCTTTACCTTTGGCGCCGGCTCCGCTGTGCAGTACTACCGCCCCGATTCAATCACCGATCTGAACCGCACGGAAAAAGGCGGCATGCCGGCGCTGTTCAAGGCGTTTAGCGAACAAGCCGGCCTGCATTACGACATCTCCATGGAAACCGAGCCAGGCTCGGGTCTGGATTTTCATATCGACAACAAACTCGGCACCATCAATCGCCGGCCGTGGGATATCGTTGTAATGCACGGGCACAGTCTGCTCGATCTCGCCAAGCCCGGCGATCCTGCCAAACTGATAAGCACAGCGCATCAACTCGCGGAAATATTGGCCGCGCGCAATCCAGCAATCTCGATTTATCTGACTGCAACGTGGTCACGCGCTGACCAGACTTATCCTGACAAAGGCGCCTGGGCTGGCAAGCCGATTGAAGCGATGGCCCGGGATGTACGCAGTGCTTATGACAAAGCGGCTTCCGGTGCGCCGTCGGTGAAAGCGGTTGTCCCGGTAGGTGAGGCCTGGATACGCGCGATGCAAACCGGTGTTGCCGACAACAATCCTTACGATGGCATCGACTTTGGCAAGCTCGATCTGTGGACCTACGACCACTATCACGCCAGCATCGCCGGTTATTATCTGGAAGCACTGGTCGTGTTCGGCACGGTGACAAAGCGCGATCCGCGCATGCTCGGTGATCATGAATGTGCCGGCTTTGAGCTGGGTCTGCCACAGCAGCAGATTCACGCGCTGCAACAAGTAGCTTTCGATGAACTCGCCGCAGCAGGCCACGTAAAGCCGGCGCCGTTTGTGTCCGTCAAGCCCGTCGCGTCCGACCGCTGTGTGCATGCACACTAAGCACGGTCGATCACACTTCACAGACGTGATTGATGTGAACAAGGTGCTGTGAACTGTTTCAGTTCAGGCACCTTGTTCATCAACGCTTGTTCATCAAAGAAGGCGAATTACCCGGCAGCGTTGGCTGCCTCCTGGGCTTTGGCAGGTTCTACAATTTCAGTGCGGTAATCGACGATCTGTTCTTCGAGTTGTTTGTTGCGCAAATGTATCAGCCTCGGGAACTGGAACAGCGAACTCAGGATCAGGTAGCACACTGGCAGGAAGTCCAGTTTGTGCAATTCCAGCACTTGCTCGTTCGTCAGCTCCCTGAGCTTGCGTTCATTGAGTGAGAACATGCCGCTGACCTTGCGCGGCTCGGCGTTCATCGGCTGCAGCAGCAGTTCAAACGGCGCCAGCAAGCCCAGCTCTTCCATCTTGGCGGTGAACTGGGTAGTCACTTTCTGACTCTCGAAAACTTCTCCCAGCATGCGGCTTACCAGATTCAGGTAATCCGTTTGCTCACCGGCCGGTGTGAACAAGGCGACGCCTTCGGTCTCACTCAGGAACGCACTGCTTCTGTCGATGCAGGCTGTCAGCACAACCTCGTCTTCGCTTTTACGGTCATCGAGCGCGATGACAAACGGTGGGCACTGGATCATGCGCGGCACATAAGTGCTCGCCCACGCTTCTGCTCCGTAATAGACGTTTTCACCAGGACGCAAGCCCATCAGTGCCACTGGATGAAAGGTGTTGTTCGGGGTCAGGATAAACACGACCGGATAATTGTTGGTGCAGGCACTGAGTTCGCCGAGAGTTATGGCAATGAGGTTGGTGTCTTTGGCATGGACAAAATCCGGATTGGGCATGACCCTGAGCTTGGCATGTCTGTCTTTGTCGATGGTTTCTATATTTGGTGCATTCTTCATTGTTTTCAAAGCTCCAGGTCATGCGAACAACACGCGGTTCGCGGCGCAAGTAATCAAGAACGGGAGCATTCCATAGCCACCCGCCCAGATCAACTCTTTGAGTGCGGGGAATTGAAAATGAGAGCCCGTAAAATTACGGAATTGTTCCACTATTCACCGCCCTGCCTACTTGCATTGCGGCCAACGGCTGGAACAGACTCACCGCGCTCGTCGCAGTTAATAACAACAACCATATTCAAACGGGAAAAACACATGTTGAAAAAAGCAGTTGTGCTGACAGCTTTAATATCAGCGTTGGGGACAGGTCATAGCGTAATGGCACAGCCTCCGGGCGGTGGCGGCCCCGGTGGTGGTGGTGGTTTCACTCCTCCCAGTTTTGCCGATTACGACAAGGACAAAAACGGCAAGATCACCAAAGAAGAAATTGCCGCCTATATCGCCGCGCGTGCTGCCGCTGCTCCCGGCGGCGGCGGCGGTGGTGGCGGTGGCCGCCCACCGCAAGATCCTGACGCCATACTGGGCCGTTGGGATACCAACAAGGATGGCTCGGTAAGCCAGGCTGAATTCGATGCCCGTCCACGTGGCGGCCCGGGTGGCGGCGCGGGTGGTCCTCCCGGCGGCGGTGCTGGTGGTCCACCAAGACAATAAACTTTACCAACACGATTACAGGTTTGTGCCCAACAACCCCCGCACTTGCGGGGGTTGTTGTTTTTGCAAACACCAGCATTTCAGCAGGCCCGCTCCATGTCCGAAACCGGCTCTTTGTACGCCGATCTGTCGCGTTACTACGACCAGTTCTGTGCCGACATCGACTATGTCAGCCAGTGCAATTTTGCCAACCGTGCTTTCTTGCTGTTCGTTGATTCACCCACGCGCAACTATCTGGATCTCGCCTGCGGCACTGGCCAGCATATGCAGCAGATGCAAGCGCACGGCTACACGACCACCGGTCTTGATAACAGCGCGGCAATGTTGGCGCAGGCAGCCGTGCGTTGCCCCACCGCCACGTTGCAGTTGTGCGACCTTGCCGAATTCACGCAGGAATCCAGCTTTGATCTGATTACCTGCTTTCTGTATTCGATTCACTACAGCCATCCCACCTCGGCACTGCAACAAACGCTGCAGCGGGCGTGGACAGCGCTCAAACCCGGCGGCTTGTTGCTGTTCAATGCGGTGGATGCGCGCGGCATACGCAATGATGAAGGGGTATCTACCACGCTGCCTGATGAAGAAGCGAACCTGCACTTTCAGTCAGCCTGGCACTATCGCGGCGACGGCGATGTGCTGGATCTGCACTTGCGCATCGCAAGGCAAAGCGCCACCGACTTACAACAGTGGCATGACCACCACACGATGACGGCGCTCACCTTCCCGCAGTTGCAACACATGCTGGCGCAGTGCGGATTTGTCGTTGAGATGCTCGAGCATGATTACTCAGTGCTGCGCCCCTGGGACGGGTACAGCCATAACGTCATCGTGGCCGCTTGCAAACCGGCTGGAGCCAATGCCTCCTGACTACGCGGCAACTTGCTTGCAGGTGCTGAAACCCACCAGCGCATAGAGCGGGCAGAAACGCATAAACCCTGATAGCAGCGGGATCACACCCACCAGCCCCCACAGCCCGATGGCGTTGCTGAAGCAAGACACAGCGAACAACGCTGCACCGATGGCAATCCGCAATGCGCGGTCCACTCCTCCTACATTCGCAATACTCATATCCCGCCTCACTTGCCTACGCCATTGAATAATGTGTTTTCGTTGTGCGTTGGAGTAGACACCTGCTGGCGACCGGCGGCCTTGCCCTGCATCAAATGCCAGTCTTTTCCCGCACGGAAACGCCGGCAAAATCATGAATTACATTTTCTTCCACAATTGATCAAACAAAGCTTTTTTTGGTCACATTCTGCAACGACACCTTGGTTACCATTCATTGCTTGTTTATGCTTGGTGCAAGTCGTCGTTGACTTGACAACCAAGTCCACAACCCAAAACCCAACCTGGCACCCAACAAGAAGGTGGTTCCGATGCGTACTCTCTCGTTGCTCATGGTTTGCCTGTCGCTCTCGTTGCCAGTGCACGCCCAAGCGCCTGCGGCTGCACCCGAGCCATTGCTGTTCAAATAGGACTTGCCATGCCCCATAACGCCAAGTTGTTGCAAGCTGTCGTCAACGCCCTGCCCGTTCCTTTTTTTGTATTCGATGCCGACGGTTATTACCGGGAAAAGCTGGCCGGCATGGATCAGGCCCGCCAACA
>CANCGR010000082.1 GCA_947377625.1 Gammaproteobacteria bacterium
ATCATTGCTGCACATGAGCTGCAGTCGGTGGTTGAAGACACAGACATGATTTTCCTGGCAGTTCCCAGCGGTAGTTTCCGGTCAGTAGTCAGGCAAATGAAGCCTTTGCTACATCCTGGCGTGATCCTGATTACGGCTACCAAGGGCATTGAAGCGCTCACTTTCAAACTGATGAGCCAGATCCTCGCAGAAGAAGTGCCTGATGCGCGCATAGGGGTGTTGAGTGGGCCCAATCTGGCCAAGGAAATTGTCAATCACAGTCCTACCGGCACCGTGATCGCCAGCAATGACGCCGAGCTGCGAACCCTCGTGCAGGAAACGCTGCGTTCCGAAACTTTCCGCGTTTATGCCAACGATGACATGCTTGGAGTGGAACTGGGCGGCTCTCTCAAGAATATCTACGCGATCATTGCCGGCTTGGCAGACTCGATGGGCATGGGTCACAACACCATCGCCATGCTGATCACGCGCAGTCTCACTGAAATGGCGCGATTCGGTGTGTGCCTGGGCGGAGATCCGATGACTTTCCTGGGCTTGTCGGGAGTGGGGGATTTGATCGTGACCTGTACTTCTCCGCTCAGCCGCAATTTCCGGGTCGGCAAGGCGCTGGGTGAAGGCAAGGACATCGACATGATCATTGCTGAACTAGGTCAGGTAGCAGAAGGGGTCAACACCTTGAAACAGGTCAAGGAAAAGGCAGATGAGCTGGGGGTTTCGATGCCTTTGTGCAGTGGTTTGTACGAGATCATCTATAACAAGGCTCCTATCGGCCATATAATCGCTTCCGTGATGCTGGCAAAAACCGCGCTGGATGTTGAATTTGTAGTGGGTAAGGCCAAATCACTGCCGGTGTAAGTTGTCGCTGGCAGTTTCAGAATCGTTTTAAGCGTATTTATCAAGTAAAGAGCAGGGGTGAACTGAGCATGAACAACATGAACCAGGAACAAATCAAAGCCAATCTGTTGTCCACATCCTTCTGGATACGCGTTTTGTTCATGCTGATTTTTGCTTTGGTGCTGTGGGCACTGTGGCTGGCAGTGATTGTGATTTGCGTGGTGCAGACCGTCATCGTACTGATCACCGGCGAGATCAACGAACAACTGCAGAAGCTCGGCGCGATAGCCGCCAACTATTTAAGCCAGATTGTCAGCTTCATGGTGTTTGCCACTGAAGAAAAGCCATTCCCGTTCTCACCGTTCCCGGAGAATGGCGGTAGCAAAGCCAGCGATGAACCCAAGGCCGGCACTGTTATGCCTGCAGCCGCTGCCACCGATGCTCCCAAAAAAGATATTCCAGTGCTCAGTGATGCAGTGAAGGAAGATGATAACGACGACGATTCCTTCTACGACCCTGAGCGTGACAGTGGGGCTACCCGTTAAGCCAAGTGCCGGCGGACAGAATGAATCTTTATCTGCTCCGCCACGGTGAAGCCGAGCCGCGTCATTATGACGACTCGTTGCGTGCGCTAACGTCGCACGGCAAGCAGGAAGTCATCAACGTTGCCCGGCAGTTTGCCAAACACAACATCACGCTGACTTCCTGTTTTCACAGCCCCTATACAAGAACCACCCAGACTTGTGCACTGTTTCTGGCCGAGTCAGGTATTGCAATAAAGGCTGAACCACTCTCGTTGCTCACTCCTAATCATCGCGCGCTGCAAGTGCTGGCGTTCTTGCGCACTATGCAGTCTGAGCATGTGCTGCTGGTTACCCATAATCCGCTCGTGTCCGAGCTGTTGGCAGTGCTCACTGATACTGAGGTCGAAACCATGCATATCTTTTCGACCAGCGAGCTTGATGCAGTGGAGTGCCAGGCTTGTACTGCAGGCGGTGGCGTGGTGTCGTTCAGACTGATGGCGCAAGTGTGAGTTCCTCGCATCCCTTAGTCCAGGAACTGCGTTTGCAGTTATCCAATGGCCAGGACTGTGCGCTGCTGATGTTCGGCCCTGAACAGGCACCACCAATTCTCGCGTTGCACGGATGGCAAGACAACGCGGCTTCGTTTTTGGAGTTGGCGGCATTGTTGCCGGAGTACCGTGTGATAGCGCTCGATTTCCCCGGTCACGGTTTGTCTGCGCGCCGGCCGCTGTCATCGCCGTATTACATCTGGAGCTATATTGCGGAAATCAGGGGCGTGGTGGAGCACTTCGGCTGGCCGCAGTTCACGTTGATGGGCCATTCGATGGGCGGGGCAGTCGCTTGCCTTTATGCGGCGCTCTATCCGCAAGAATTGTCGCGGCTGATATTGCTGGATATCCTCGGACCGGTAGCGACCGCCCCTACACAACTGCCGGCACAAATGCGCGAAGCCTTGGCCCAGCTGGATTCATTGAAAGCACGGCAGCGGCATTATTACAGCGATTTTCAGTCAGCAGTGCAGGCGAGAGCGGAAAAAGGACTCTCACTTGCGGCAGCTACACAGCTAGGTCAACGCGGCATTGTCTGTGATGAACAGGGTTGCTACTGGAGCTTCGATCCACGCCTGCGTGTGCTAAGCCCGATGAGTTTGAGTGAAGAACAGGTGGCGGCCTTTATGCAGGAAGTGGTGTGTCCTGCATTGATAGTGCTTTCCACTGTGTTCTGGCAAAAACGCAGGATGATGTATGAACAACGCAAAACCTATCTGCGTCATGCAACGATTCATGAGCTCGCTGGCAGCCACCATCAGCACATGGAAGCGCAGGCGGCGGAAATCGCCGCCTTGATCAAAGCGTTTCTTATTTGATCAGCGACAGGAATTCGCTGCGGGTGGTTTGACGTTCGCGAAATGCGCCCAGCATGCACGAAGTCGTCATTACTGAATTCTGTTTCTGCACGCCGCGCATCATCATGCACATGTGCTGCGATTCAATGATCACGCCCACACCAAGTGCTTTGGTTTTCTCCATGATGGTTTCGGCAATTTGATGGGTCAGGTTTTCCTGAATCTGCAAGCGGCGCGCAAACATGTCGACGATACGGGCGATTTTTGACAGGCCGATCACCATGCCGGTCGGCAGGTAGGCAACATGGCATTTGCCGATAAACGGCAGCATGTGATGCTCGCACAACGAATAGAGCTCGATGTTTTTCACGATCACCATTTCATTGGAAGTGGTGGGAAACATTGCGCCATTGATTATCTCATCGACATTCTGCTGGTAGCCCTGGGTCAGGAATTCCATGGCTTTGGCAGCGCGTTCCGGTGTTCCCAACAGGCCAGGCCGGTTCAAGTCTTCGCCGGTGGCTTTGATGATGCTGGCGTAAGCGTCTTTCATACTAATACTTTCCAGTTACAGCTAAACTGCGCACCCTACGCGATTACATAAGCAGGGTAAAGCAGGCCAGCAATGTTGTTGATTGGAGTGGTAAATACGCAGGAATGTCTGGAAAAGATGACTGCAGCCTTTGATGGGGCCAATTTATTTTTTGGCCACGGCACCGACAATTCCTGGGACGAGGCCTGCTGGTTGCTGGAGACTTTGGCGCGTCGCCGCGCGTTACCGCCGCTGCAACTTGATACGGCGTTGCCTGTGGATCTGCTGGCCGAAGTTGAGGCGCTTGCTACTGTGCGTATCGAGACGCGCAAACCGCTGGCCTATCTGCTGAATGAAGCCTGGTTCTGTGGTTTGCCCTTCTATGTTGATGAACGAGTCCTTGTGCCACGTTCGCCGTTTGCGGAATTGATCAATACCCGTTTTGAAACCCTGCTTAAAACTGCACCACGCCGCATTCTGGACTTGTGCACGGGCGGAGGATGCATTGGCATTGCTTGTGCGATCGCATTTCCGGAAGCAGAAGTGGTGTTGGCTGACCTGAGTCCGGACGCATTGGCAGTGGCGCGTATCAATATCGAAAAACACAAACTGGGTGACCGTGTGCAGGTGGTGGAATCGGATTTGTTTGCGAGCGTAACCGGCAGGTTTGATTTGATTGTCAGCAACCCCCCTTATGTTGGCGCTGAAGAATATGAAGACTTGCCGGCAGAATATCTGCGCGAACCTGAGCTCGGTTTGTTGACGGGTAATGACGGCCTGGAAATTCCCCTGCGCATTCTCGAACAGGCTGCAACGTACCTGAGTGATGATGGTCTGCTGTTGCTGGAAACTGGCGCCACCTGGCCTTTGCTGGATGAAGCGCGCACTGATTTGCCGTTCCTGTGGCTGGAATTTGAATATGGCGGTGAAGGTATTTGTGCGCTGAAGGCGAGTGAGTTGCGTACTCAATCGCGGTGAGCCTCCAGCACTTTCAGGAAAGTCTGTGCAGCCTTGCTGAGTGTGCGTTCCTTGTGACGTATGCACACCAGTCGGCGGTTCAGGGTCACTGACTTGATATTGAGAGCCACCACCGAACGCTCGTCCAGCATCGTGGCCGGCAACACGCTCCAGGAATCACCGATCGATACCATCGCCTTCAGAGTCTCCAGATTGTCGATGCTCATATCCTGGTCCAGTTTCAGGGTCAGTCCTTGCTGCTCGAATAACTGCGAGACGGTGCGGCCGGTGTAAAAACGCACATCCGGCAAAATGGCCGTATAGCTGGTCAAGTCGCTCAGCTTCACGTTTTTTTGCTTCAACAGCGGATGATCACGCGCCACCACGAAGTGCAAGGTGTCGTGCCAGATATCCTGTGTCAGCAATGAATCATTGGCGCGTTCTTCATACGTGGTGATGCCGAGCTCTCCCTTGCCTTCCAGAATGTTTTGATGGGTGTCCTGCGAATTGAGAAAGCTTATGCTGAGCTTCACGTCCGGATAGGTTTTTTTGTATTCGCGCAGCACTCGCGGCAAGCGGTGCAGTCCGATGTGATGGCTGGTCACCAGCTTTAGGTTGCCCTGTACCTGGCCAGACAGATCATCAAGCGCCTGCCGGGTCTGCTCGATCAATTGCAGAATCTGACGCGCGCGCGGCAGCAGACATTCTCCGGCCTCGGTCAGCGCCAACTGCCAGCCAATGCGGTCAAACAGACGCTGGTTCAAATCCGCTTCCAGGGTCAGAATGCGTTTACTGATGGCCGGCTGGGTCAGGTGCAGCTGGTCAGCAGCGCGCGAGAATGAGTTCTTGTCGGCTACGGCTACGAAAGCGCGCAGGTTCTGGAAGTCCATAAGTCCTCGGCTGGAGTGAATCAGCATTCCTAAAGGTAATGGAATTCATAAAAATTATAAATTTGTTTTATTCGGGGGAGGTGGTTAATCTGCGCGCCATCTTGAATGCCTCTCTCTACAACAGGGACACACGACCATGTCGGGCAACAGTTTCGGCAAGTTGTTTTGCGTAACGACCTTTGGTGAAAGCCACGGGCCGGCGCTGGGCTGCATAGTAGATGGTTGCCCGCCGGGACTCATGCTGACTGAAGCAGATCTCCAGCTCGACCTTGACCGCCGCAAGCCCGGCACCTCCCGCTTCACCACCCAGCGCCGCGAAGACGATGCCGTGCGCATCTTGTCTGGCGTGTTTGAAGGGGTGACTACCGGGACGCCCATTGGCCTGCTGATCGAAAATACCGACCAGAAGAGCAAGGACTACGGCAACATCAAAGACCTGTTCCGCCCCGCCCATGCTGACTACACCTATACCCACAAGTACGGGATCCGTGACTACCGGGGCGGTGGTCGTTCCTCGGCCCGCGAAACCGCGATGCGGGTGGCGGCAGGGGCCATTGCCAAGAAGTACCTGGCAGAAAAATTCGGGGTTAGTGTGCGCGGCTATCTGAGTCAGTTGGGTCCGATCAAGCTCGATTTGGTGGACTGGGAAGAAGTCGGTAACAACCCGTTCTTCTGTCCGGATCCTGCCAAGGTAGCGGAGCTGGAAGCCTATATGACCGCACTTAACAAGGAGGGTAACTCCATCGGCGCCAGGATTACCGTAGTGGCTTCCGGAGTGCCGGTGGGGTTGGGGGAACCGATCTTTGACCGTCTCGATGCCGAGCTGGCACATGGGCTGATGAGCATCAATGCAGTCAAAGGAGTTGAGATTGGGGCAGGCTTTGGGGTGGTCGAACAGAAGGGTTCCGAGCATCGCGATCTGATGACTCCACAGGGTTTTCTCAGTAACAACGCAGGTGGTATTTTGGGCGGCATCAGCTCGGGTCAGGACATCATTGCGCATCTGGCATTGAAGCCTACTTCTAGCATTAGAATTCCTGGACAAACAATTGATATTAATGGAAATTCTGCCGAGATTATTACTACTGGCAGACATGATCCGTGTGTAGGAATTCGAGCAACTCCCATTGCTGAAGCCATGATGGCGTTGACCCTGATGGATCATCTGCTCAGGCATCGAGCCCAGAACATTGATGTTGCGGTAAAAACGCCAGATATTTCAAAGCGTTGAACTTGGTAGTTCAAATTTAATTAATGTTATAAGTTGATTTAACTTTCGTATTTAAATATTTGTTAGTAAAGAGGTTTTTATGCCAAGCATGACTTTGTATGACAAGCTGTGGAATTCCCACCTTGTCAAGGAGCTGGATAACGGGACAGCGCTGCTCTATATCGATCTGCACTTCCTGCATGAGGTCACCTCACCGCAAGCGTTTGAAGGCTTGCGTCTGGCCGGTCGCCGCGCTTGGCGTGCAAGTGCCAACATGGCGACTCCCGACCATAACGTTCCCACTACTACCAGCGAACGTTCGCGCGGGGTGGAAGGTATCGTCGATCCGGTTTCCAGAATCCAGGTGAAGTTCCTCGACGACAACTGCAAAGACTTCGGCATCGAAGAGTTTGCCATCGACGATCCACGTCACGGCATCGTGCATGTGATCGGGCCGGAGCAGGGCAGAACCCAGCCGGGTATGACCATCGTTTGCGGCGACTCGCATACCTCCACCCACGGTGCGCTCGGCGCGCTGGCCCATGGCATCGGCACCTCCGAAGTTGAGCATGTGCTGGCCACCCAGTGTCTGGTGCAGAAGAAAGCCAGGAACATGCTGGTGCAGGTCAATGGTGCACTCAAGCCCGGCGTTACGGCCAAAGACGTGATCCTGGCCATCATCGGCAAGATCGGCACGGCGGGCGGTACTGGCTACACCATCGAATTTGGTGGTGATGTGATCCGTGGTCTGTCCATCGAAGGTCGCATGACGGTTTGCAACATGGCTATCGAAGCTGGTGCCCGTGCGGGTCTGGTGGCGGTTGATGAAAAAACCATTAGCTATCTGGAGGGTCGCCCGTTTGCACCCAAAGGCGATCAATGGAATCAGGCAGTAGCCGTCTGGCGTACCTTGGTCAGCGATGCTGACGCTAAGTTTGATGCCGTGGTTGAACTGGAAGGTGGCGATATCGTGCCGCAGGTCAGCTGGGGTACGTCGCCAGAAATGGTGGCCCCGGTAACTGGCCAGGTGCCTGATCCCGCCTTGGCTGCCAACGAAAGCAAGAAGGGCAATTACCAGCAGGCTCTTAAATACATGGGTCTGACAGCAGGCACCGCTATCCAGGACATCAAGCTGGATCGCGTCTTCATCGGATCCTGCACCAACTCGCGTATTGAAGATCTGCGGGCCGCTGCTGCCGTGGTGAAAGGTCGTACGGTAGCTGCCAACATTCGCGAAGCCTTGGTAGTGCCCGGCTCGGGTCTGGTGAAGGCGCAAGCTGAGAAGGAAGGTTTGGATTTGGTGTTCAAGGCGGCCGGTCTGCAATGGCGTGAACCGGGTTGCTCCATGTGTCTGGCGATGAATGCCGACCAGTTGGAGCCGGGCGAGCATTGTGCTTCCACCTCCAACCGCAACTTTGAAGGTCGTCAGGGCTTTGGCGGGCGTACGCATCTGGTCAGCCCGGCGATGGCTGCAGCTGCTGCGGTCTTTGGTCACTTCGTTGATATCCGCGATGTGCCGTTACTTTGAAAGTCAGGCTAATCAATTAATTACTGAATATAGTTGAAGCGAATATGAAAAAATTTACTACCGAAAATGGGCTGGTCATGCCACTCGACCGTGCCAATGTGGACACAGACTACATCATCCCCAAACAGTTCCTGAAGTCGATCAAACGTACCGGCTTCGGCAAGAACCTGTTCGACGAAGCCCGTTATCTGGACAAGGGCTTGCCCGACCAGGAATGTACCGGTCGTCCGCTCAACCCGGATTTCGTCGCCAATCAGCCGCGCTACCAAGGCGCTTCCATTTTGCTGGCGCGTGAAAACTTTGGCTGCGGTTCCAGCCGTGAGCATGCGCCATGGGCATTGGATGACTTCGGCATTCGTTGCGTTATCGCGCCCAGCTATGCCGATATCTTCTTCAATAACTGTGTCAAGAATGGCATCTTACTTATTGTTTTAGATGAACTTATTGTTGATGAGCTTTTCAAGGAGACGGCGGCGAACCCAGGTTATAAGCTGAACGTGGATCTGGCAGCCCAGACCTTGAGCAAGCCCGACGGCAGCACGATCAAGTTCGATGTGGAAGCGTCCCGCAAGCACATCTTGCTGAACGGTCTCGACGACATCGGGCTGACCATGCAGCATGCAGAGGCGATCAAGGCATTTGAGAAGTCCTACAAGGATAAAGCGCCCTGGCTGTTTAACTGAGCTTTAATGGATTGATTCAATCTATTGATTTTCAAACTATTGTTGAAACC
>CANCGR010000083.1 GCA_947377625.1 Gammaproteobacteria bacterium
CGAACCGGTCATGGGTTCAAAAAAGAGGTGAAGTAACTGCAAGAAGCTTTTCATGTTTATGCAGCCGCTGCCGCGCGTTTGGAAATTTCATGTTTGAGCACCAGCCAGTCCACCGAGTTGAATTGCCACTTGGCGAGCGTGCGAAACAGTAGTGCCAGCACCAAGAGACCGGCTTCCAACAAAATCAATACACTGGATTAACCATGGCTCACGCTGTAAACAACGGCTGCGATAATCGAAACCAGCGAGACGATCATCACCAATGCCTGGACCAGTGACGACCACTGATACAGGCGTGAGCACAGGGTGCGGTAGCTGTCGTAGCAGGCGCAGGCCAGCAAGAGCAGCACATAGTGTTGCAGGTAAGCTTGGTCAGGGCTTATCAGCAGCACGACCATTACATTTACCAACAAGATGGCGGTCAGCAAGCCGAGATTGGTCCACAGTTCCAGTTCCAGTTTGCGCCACACCTGTGAGCGTCCACCGGGCAGCCGCAGCCACAGCAAGCGCGCCCGCGCACCGAGCTCACCCACCGAGATGAAACACAAGCAACCCATGAAAAAGCTCATCCCCAGAAAAATGGGTAAAGCCGCGAATACGGGCGTGCCATTCACTGCCGGCGTCAGCAAGCTCATCATCACGGTACAGACCAGCGGCCACATCACGATCCAGGCACCGACGTTGATCACGCGTACCGGCAAACTGGCCGGATAAGCGAACAACAGCGAAGCTGCAGCAGGAATATGGCGGGACAGTGTGAGGCCGAGAAATTGGCCTGCACCCTGCAAGGCGTTGTGCTGGCTGAACGCAGTGTCGCCGGATTTGTAAGCGGGTTTGAAGGTTTGCTGGTGCGCCAGTATCCAAAGTCCGTAGGCCCAACCCAACAGTGTCAGCACGGTGGCAGCACTGACGATGGTGTTATTGGCGGCCAGCGCCAGCAGCGACAAGCCGAAATATTTCCGCACCAGCATCAGCACAAACGGGAAGAAACTGAATACTCCAATGGAGCGTTGTGAAGGCAGCACCAGTTGCATCAGTGCACAATACAAAGAGGCAATAATGAAAATTTTTGGCCCGAGCCAGAATGTGATGTCAGGCTGTGCCACTACCCAGGCCGCCAGTGGCAGGAATGCAGCAGTCAGCAGCGTGAGCAGGAACAAGGCCAGCCCGGCTTTCAGCGAAAAATGGGGAATGATGCACAGATTGCGACTGCTGATCAGGCAACGCAGCGCTGGTGCCGAGGAGATATAGGGCACTACCAACAGTCCCAGAAAAGCCAGCAGTGAAATGGAGAAAGCCGCGTACGGCGACAACAGCAACACGTTCAACGCCAACACCAGCATCAGCGCGCCAAACACTAACGCGCCGATGATGATGCTCTGCCAGGTGAAGAAGTAGAGCAGGATGCGCAGAAAGCCTTTCACGCGTGCAGCTCCAGGAACAGGTCTTCCAGTGACAAGGTTTCAATCTGTGTGTCTTTGCTGAACGTGCTGTTGACGCCTTGTTCCAGATAGTTATTCCAGTCCTTCAGCAAAACGGTGCTGGCGCCCTTGTTGTCGCGGCGTGAGTGCAAAACCGAAGTCTGATTAATGGAGGCGGGCAACTGTTCACCGGCAGGCAATTGGATGCGCACAAAGTTCTCTTTGAGATCGTCGATACCGGCATCAATGCTGAGATTGCCATCCTGCATCAGCCACACGCGCGAAGCCACGCGTTCGAGATCGCTGACGATATGGGTGGAGAACACAATGGTGCGCGTTTGTGAACTGGCGATATCAACCAATTCTTTCAGAAATTGACGACGCGCGACCGGATCGAGACTGGCAACTGGTTCATCAAGAATGATGAGATCAGGTTCATGGCCGAGTGCGGAGATGATCGACAATTTCTGGCGTTGGCCAACCGAAAGTTTGTTGATGCGTGTGTCAAGTGGCACTGCCCATTCGTTGGCAAGGCGAGCCACCAGTTGGTGATTCCAGGCTGGATAGAATTCGGCAATCAGCGCCAGGTAGCTGGCGCCTTTCATGCCTTCGAGCAGTTCATCACGCTGGGGCACAAAGCCGATGCGGGCTTTGGTGGCGCCGTTCATGGTGGTGCTGTTCTGCCCGAAAATGCTGGCGGTGCCGCCATTGGGCAACGAGAAGCCGAGTGCGGTTTCCAGCAACGTGGTCTTGCCGGCGCCATTGAGACCAAGCAGACCAATCACTTCGCCAGCGTGCACGCTGGCACTGACGCTTTTTAATACAGTATTGGCATCAAAGCGTTTGCTGAGCGCGGCAAGTTCAAGGGCAGGTACGGTCATCTTATTCTCCTTGTTTGTCCATCGCCTGACGTAGAACCTTCACGACTTCATCAGGGCTTAATTCAAGTTGGTGGGCGGCCATCACCAGATGATCGATGGCCGGTTGCAAACGTTCGAGGCGCGCGCTTTTGCTTTCCTTGCTTTTATGCTGCAGCGCAATGGTCATGGCCTTGCCGCGCTGGCGGTCGAGCAGGCCTTCGGCTTCCAGCATGCTGTAGGCCTTGGAGATCGTCATCGGGTTTACTGCATGGTTCACCGCCAGTTCACGCACCGAGGGCAGTTCGTTGCCCGGCTGCAATTGCCCGCTCGACACCATGCGCCGCACTTGCTCCATGAGCTGGCGGTAGATGGGAATGCCGGAGTTGGGGTTGAGGGTAAACAAGCGTGGATGTCTCCTTGTGTATTAATACAATAATACACTAATACGGATTTGGGCAAGTGTATTGGTTGAATTTTTTGTAAGCTGTAAACAAACGACAGGCAGAGAGGGGATTGGCAAATGTACAAAATCGGGTTTTATGTGCCTGACTCGCACGTGGAAGCAGTAAAGCGGGCGCTGTTTGCCGCTGGCGCGGGGCGTATCGGCAATTACGACAGTTGCTGCTGGCAGACCTTGGGACAAGGGCAGTTCCGCGCGTTGGATGGCAGTCAGCCTTATGTGGGACAACCGGGCATTGTTGAGCGGGTGCCTGAGTTGCGGGTGGAGATGGTGTGTGAGGACGCGATGCTCAAAGCGGCCATCGCTGCACTGCGTGCCGCACATCCCTATGAAGAGCCGGCCTTTGATGTCGTGAAGCTGGAGCTGGTGCAGTGAGGGTAGCTGCGATCACTGTTGCTTCACATTTTTGGCGTGTTCAGTGCAGGCAAAGTTCTTTATAGTCAGGGCATCACCCACACGAATGCCGGGCCCCTCACAGATGTCGAAAGCAATGGGGTTGTTGTTTGTTTGCGCGGTACTGCTGACGATGGCCGCCTCAGGCCAGACGCAGTCAACTGACAAAGAACAAACCGATTCAATGCAGCCACTGGCGGAATTCCACATGGCGCGCATGATCTACCGCGACGGCGGAGCCGCCAACCGCGGTCGCTATGGCATGCGGCGCGGCTGGTGGGCCATTGACTACCCGGAAGCCGAGCAACATTTTCACGCCGGCGTCAGTCGCCTCACCAACATCAATATGGCTGATGACAGTCATCACATCGATTTGATGAACGACGCCTTGTTCGATCACCCGTGGCTGTTTGCGCAGCAGATTGGCCAGGGGCAGTGGGACCCCACCGTGGAGGAGGCTGCGCGTTTGCGCGACTACCTGCTCAAGGGCGGCTTCCTGGTGATCGATGATTTCCACAACGATTCGCAGTGGCTGATCATGATGAATGCCATGACCAAGGTGCTGCCGGGTTATCCGGTGGTGACGCTCGGCCCCGAGCGTGACGAAGTATTCCATGTGCTCTATGACCTCGACGCGCTCACGCAGATTCCAGGCCGGCGGCATCTTTATCGCGCTGCGGATGGCACCATTCAGGCCCGGCTGGAAGGTCCGCAAAAGTGGGCCGGCATCTATGACCACAAGGGCCGGCTGATGGTGGCGATCAATTTCAATATGGACATGGGCGATGCCTGGGAGCATGCCGATGATCCAATCTATCCCGAACCGATGACGGCGCTGGCCTATCGCTTCGGCATCAACTACGTCATCTATGCGATGACGCATTAACCGCGTTGCACGCTCACGGCATGCGGATTTCCATCAAGCTGGTCGCACTGCCGATCTTGCCGACTGGCATGGTATTGAAGGCCACTGAATAACGTTTGACCGCACTGGTCGAGGGCAACACGCAGTGCATCAGATTGGCCGGAAACAGGATGAGCCGCGCGGGCTTGGGCGGGATCGTGAAGGAGTCCATGGCCCGGTAGTTGGAGCCATTACTCTTGGCCGGAGCGAAATTGAACAAATTGGCATGGTGCTGGTTGAGCAGGTTGAACGGCGCGCCTTCTGATAAATAGAACGAGCCGCAGATATAGGCATTGTTATGCAGATGGTAACGGATGCTTTCCCCCTGGCTGACCACATTGCCCCACGAGTTGCAGATGGCAATGTCTTCGATCAGATGTGAATGGGCCTGGGCATACTCGCGGCACAGGCCCAGAATCTCCTGTTTGACCGGGGCAAACAGCGGCAGGTTCAGCAGCTGCTGTTCGTGGGTATAGCGGCCATCGCCGGCAACCGCATTGGTGGTGCAATCTGCATCGATCAGCGCCTTGGCTGAGCTCATCAGTTCAGGGGTGAGGGTAAGCAGCTGCGTTACCCCAATGGTGGCGGGAAAGATGTCTACCAGGTCCATCGCTTGGCCTCCAACGGCTCGCTTGTTGTGGCCATGTTGCCCTTGGAATCCCCTAAAAGCCAAGCATCGGATCAAGCAATTAATTCATCCACTTGGCGGTGAAAGCTTAGGGAAAATTTAATTGTCGGGAGTGCTTGTCACCGTGTAGGCGCTGCATTACCCTACCTCGCAAACAACGACAGGGGGAATGCACGCATCATGGTTAAGCCACAACGGTTTGCCTGCTGTTTTCTTGCCGTTCTGTGCTTGCTGAACACCCCTGCGCTGTGGGCCGACGACGCCGACTTTCCCTTACCGCCCGCACTGGTGCCAGCGGTTAATTTCTGGGTCAAGGTCTATACTCAGGCCGATACTGAAAGCGGCTTCCTGCATGACAGTGAAAACCTCGACATCATCTACGAAAAACTCCCGCGTGACCTTGAACTGATTGATCAGCATCGCAAGCAGCTCAGCCGTGACTTGCGGGTGCTGGCTACCGGTGTACGCAGCAACTTGTCTGACAGCCAGCAACATGTGCTGGATCTGTGGGGTACCGGCACCACCAATGATCGGTTGATGGAAGCGTCCGACAATATCCGCTGGCAGCTCGGCCAGTCGGACCGTTATCAGCAAGGGTTGTCCCGTTCAGGCGCTTATCTGCCGCATATACGCGCCGTGGCCCGCAACCTGGGCATGCCCGAAGAGCTGGCTTCGCTGCCGCATGTAGAGTCGTCATTTAATCCCGGTGCTTTTTCCAGCGCCTCGGCCTCCGGCATGTTCCAGTTCATGCGCGAAACCGCACGCCGTTTCATGCGCGTCGACAACCTGGTGGATGAACGCCTTGATCCCTACAAATCCGCTTACGGCGCAATGAAGCTGCTGAAGGAAAACTACGAAGATCTGCATTCCTGGCCGCTGGCGTTGACTGCCTATAACCATGGCACCACCGGCATGATCAAGGCCGTGCAGCTCACGGGCACGCAAGATATCGGCGAGATCGTTGAAAAATACAAAGGGCCGCGTTTCGGCTTTGCGTCGCGCAATTTCTACGCACAGTTTCTGGCGGTGCGTCAGGTGGAAAAAAATGCTGATACTTTCTTTGGCAAGGTCGATCGTAAGCAAGCTCCCAAATTTACCGAAATTGAAATGAACGGTTTCGTCGATGCCAAGGTGCTGGCCAAAACCCTCGGCGTGACAGTGCAAACTTTGCAACTCGATAACCCCGCTTTGCTGAAACCGGTGTGGGCCGGCAACAAACGCATTCCCAAAGGCTATATCGTTAAAGTGGATCGCACGCATTTCGAGGGTGATCTGGATTTTGCGATGAACAGCATTGATTCCACCAATTTCCATACTGGCCAGACCGTTGATGAAAGCTACATCGTGCAGAAAGGGGATACGCTGTCGATTGTTGCCTCGCGCAATCACACGTCGGTATCGGAACTGATTGCCATCAACCAGCTCGACAATCGCCATGCCATCAAGATCGGGCAGAAACTGGTGCTGCCGCAGAACGGCGCGGTGCCGAGCCTGGTGGTGAATCGCAGCGAGCAGAGTTCGCCGGCAGTGAAAACCGGCCGCTACACCGTGGTGCGTGGCGATACCTTGTCGAAGATTGCTGACCGTTTCAAGATTGCCGAGCCAACGCTGATGGCACTCAACAACATGCCCGATGCCAACACACTGCAGCCTGGTCAGGAATTGTTGTTAAAAGCCGAGCGTACCCAAAAAATTGAAACAGCAAGCGTAGCGTCTGAACTTGAACGCAATGCCGGTGGCAGTGCTGCGCAAACCGAACCAAGCGCGGCGCAGCAATCCTCTGCGCTGGTGTCGATGTTGCACAGCATGAACCCCGCCGATTATGCAGTGACGAAGGATGGCAGCATCGTGGTGCTGCCGGAAGAAACCGTGGGCCACTATGCCGACTGGCTGAAACTCAACAGCAAGGATCTGTACAGCATCAACAACATTCGTTCGGAAAAAGCCGTAAAAGTCGGCGCCACCATCAAGCTTGATTTCAGCAAGGTTGAACGCGACCGCTTCGAAAGCCGTCGTCGCCAGTTTCACAGCAATCTGCAGGCGCAGTATTTTTCAGCGTGGCGCATCAGCGAGACCAACAGCTATCAATTCAAAAACAGTGATTCACTGGCTGGTGTAGTACGCAGCAACGACATTCCGATGTGGTTGTTCCGTCAATACAACCCGGGCGTGGATGCATCGCGCATTCAGGCTGGCCAGACTGTATTGATTCCCAAGGTTGAACGACTGACCAATTGATTGGTTCTGTTCCTGGCCTTCATCATGCCTGCCTCAAAATTATTTGCTGCTAAACGTCGTACAGCCTTGGGCCGCTAAGGCTCTCGAGTTCATCGCGTAATTCTTCAAAGTCAAAATAATGCTCGTCAGAACCGTTCAGGCCAAACGCGTTGTAAGAAAGTTTGAATTTCGTTGAGTGCAGGAGAACTCGAAAGAGGGCTTCGCCATAAAGATGGAGGGGACGTCTGCGGCATGGATGCCGCAGATCAAGCCTACAGGGACGTATTCACGGCGGTCCCCGTAATCTTTATGGCGAAGCCCGGCTGGGATGACTGTCGTACAGCCAGTCACCAAGATTCAGCCCGCCACATCCTTCCAGACAAACAACCTGATTGCCAACAGCAGCGCTATAACACCCCACGCCAGCAAGGCCAGCACATTGGGCAGAATGTCGAGCAGGCTGGCGCCATTGACAATGATTTCGCGGAAACTGGTCGCCACATAACTGAGCGGCAACAGTTTGGCCGCAGGTTGCAAGAAGTGGGGCAGGCTGTCGATCGGATAGAAGATGCCTGACAACAACATCTGCGGAAACGTCACCAGATTGCCGATGGCCTGAATGGTCTCCTGGGTTTTGGCGATGCTACCGAGGCAGAAGCCGATGCTGAGAAACACTGCGGTGCCCAGCAGGATTATCAAAAGCAGTGAGGCGATGTTGCCGGCGATGGAAAGCTTCAGCAAAAACACTCCTATCGCCAGCACCACCGACAACTGCACCACACAGATGATGGCGCGCGAGACCACCAGTCCCCCGATGAAATGCTTGGGCTGGATTGGCGTCACGAACAAGCGTTTGAGAATACCCTTGCGGCGGTATTCAACGATGTTGAAGCCACTGCCGGCGATGCTGATCGACATCAGACTCATCGCCAGCAAGCCGGGCACCACGAATGCCAGATAGTTCTGGGCGCGCGCCTGCACATCTTCCACCTGCAAGCTGAACAACGCCTGCGTGCCGCGCAAGGTACGCTCCGCGCTCACCAGTGCCTGATCGAGTACCGGCATGATCAAGGCCAGCTCACGCACTTGTGCGGCATCCACGACCACCGGCAACTGCGTGGGCGTGCCGTTGTCCTGGAAGCTCTGCGGCAGTATCAAGGCCATCTTCAAATCGCCGCTTTGCACTTGCTTGCGCAAGTCGGCTTCGCTGCCTTCGGTAATTTTGAACAACGGATTCTGGCGCAGGGCAGTTTTGAAACTTTCCGAAAGTGCATTGCCGGCGTTGTCGGCGATACCAATGCCGAACGCATCGGGCGCGCGGCTGCCGGTGAAGCCAAAAATCGCCATGAAGATCAGCGGGAACATCAGCGAAAACATGATGGCGCGGCGGTCGCGCAGAAAAATCAGCAGAAAAGTTTGGGTGAGTTTCAGGATCATGGCCATTATTCCCTCAGAGCCGCGCCAGTGAGATGCAGGAATACGTCTTCCAGATTGCCATGACGCGGCACTGGTGGCACATCCGGCGCATATTGATGAATCAGTTGTTCCGGGGTGCCGGCAGCAATCACTTTGCCGTGATCCATGATCGCAAGACGATCACACAGGAATTCGGCTTCTTCCATGTTG
>CANCGR010000084.1 GCA_947377625.1 Gammaproteobacteria bacterium
CCATGGCTGAAAAATTCCGTGACGAAGGTCGTGACGTGTTGTTGTTCGTTGACAACATCTACCGTTACACACTGGCGGGTACCGAAGTATCCGCGCTGCTCGGCCGTATGCCTTCTGCCGTAGGTTATCAGCCAACGCTGGCCGAAGAGATGGGTCAACTGCAGGAACGTATCACCTCCACCAAAACAGGTTCCATCACCTCCATTCAAGCCGTATATGTACCAGCCGACGACATGACTGACCCGTCGCCAGCCACTACGTTCGCGCATTTGGATGCCACCGTTGTACTGTCACGTGCCATCGCTCAGCTGGGTATCTACCCTGCTATTGACCCATTGGATTCCACCTCGCGTCAGCTGGATCCGTTGGTGATTGGCCAGGAGCATTACGACACGGCTCGAGGCGTACAGATCATTCTGCAGCGTTACAAGGAATTGAAAGACATCATCGCCATCCTTGGTATGGATGAACTGTCAGAAGACGACAAACTGGCCGTAAACCGTGCCCGTAAAGTTGAACGCTTCTTCTCGCAGCCGTTCACCGTTGCCGAAGTATTTACCGGCTCCAAAGGCAAATACGTAAGTCTGAAAGACACCATTGCCGGCTTCAAAGGCATCCTGGCTGGCGACTACGACACTCTGCCGGAGCAGGCGTTTTACATGGTAGGCAGCATCGACGAAGCTGTTGAAAAAGCCGCCAAGATGGCTGCGAAGTAAGCAAATCCGGTCTGATAAATCACGCGCAACAGGATTGAAACCATGGCAATGACAATGCACTGCGATATAGCCAGCACCGAAGCCCGGATTTTCTCCGGTCGCGTCGAATCGCTGGTCGTTACCGGTGTGCTGGGTGACATGGGTATTCTGCCTGGGCATGCCGCGCTGTTGACGGCATTGGTTCCAGGTCCTGTGCGTCTGGTGACCCAGGCGGGTGAAGAACAGATTTACTATGTTTCCGGCGGCTATTTGGAAGTGCAGCCTGGTGTCGTGAACATTCTGGCGGATACTGCGATTCGCGCTGACGACATGGATGAGGTTCAGGCTGAGCAGGCTAGACGCGACGCCGAAGTGGCTGTGCTGAACCGGGATGCCGGCTTCGAATATTCTCGTGCCGCCACCCAATTGGCGGAAGCCACCGCTCAGATCCGCACTATCCAGCAGCTGCGCAGGAAATTGGGCAGGTAGCCGGCAAGCAGCCCCCCGCACTTGCGGGAATGTTTGTAACCATACATTTGGTAATAAAAAGAAAGGTGGCACGTCGCCGCCCCAGACTTTGCTATCCTTGCTCTCATCAATAACAGGCAAGGAAATTCCGTGCAGAAAATCAATGTAGTGGTGTTGGCCGCTGGCAAAGGCACTCGCATGTTTTCCAGCTTGCCCAAAGTGCTGCACAAACTTGCCGGCAGAAGCCTGCTGCAACATGTGCTTGATACCGCTGGGCAACTTACCAATACCACCACCCAAATTGTGATTGGCCATGGCGCCGAGCTAGTACGTCAGTCCGTCGGTTCCCAGAAAGTCAATTTCGTTGTGCAAGAACAGCAACTGGGTACCGCACATGCCGTGCATCAGGCACTGCCTGCTCTCGATCAGCAGGCGCTTGCGCTGGTGCTCTATGGCGATGTTCCGCTGGTGCTGACCTCAACCCTGGAAAAGCTGATCAATGCAGCCGACAACAACAGTATGGCCGTGCTGACTTGCAAGGTCGCTGATCCCACGGGCCTTGGCCGCATTGTGCGCAACAGCAATGGTGATATTAGTGCAATTGTCGAACACAAAGACGCAACAGCGGCGCAGAAAGCAATCAACGAGATCAATACCGGCATGATGGCAATACCAGTGGAGCGTTTGCTGCAATGGTTGCCGCGCATCAAAACCAATAATGCGCAGGGAGAATATTATTTGACCGACATAGTGGAGTTGGCGCTGGCTGACGGTTGCCGTGTGCATACGTCGGTGTGCGATGATGAACAGGAAGTTGCGGGCATCAATAATCGTCTGCAGCTTGCAGAGTTGGAGCGACACTATCAGCAGCGCGAAGCAAAAAAATTATTATTGGCAGGCGTAACGCTACGCGACCCGAGCCGGTTTGATCTGCGCGGCAAATTGACTGCCGGGCAGGATGTCGAGATCGATATAAATGTAATTTTGACTGGTGAAGTTTCACTGGGTAGTAATGTCAGCATTGGTGCCAATTGCGAGTTAAGGAATTGCCAGGTTGGCAGTGGTACTGTTATCGCTGCCAACTCGGTTATTGAAGATGCGGTAATTGGCAAGCATTGCAGCATTGGGCCGTTTGCCCGTATTCGTCCGGGCACTGAAATGGCAGATGAATCCAAGGTCGGCAATTTTGTTGAAATAAAAAAATCGAAAATTGGCCGACACAGCAAAGTGAATCATCTGAGTTACATTGGCGACAGTGAACTGGGTATTGATGTAAACATTGGTGCAGGCACCATTACCTGTAATTACGATGGCGTCAATAAATTCAAAACAATCTTGGGCGACAACGTATTTATTGGTTCAAATACAGCATTAGTTGCGCCTGTCACAGTTGCCAGTGGCGCCACGGTCGGAGCCGGGTCAGTCATCACGAAAGATGTGGCAGAAAAACAGCTCGCCATCGCAAGAGGCAGACAATCAAATTTTGATGGTTGGGTACGCCCTCAGAAGTTACCGAAAAAACCGTAATAAATTTAATCATTCAGGAAGTGTTCTATGTGCGGAATTGTTGGAGCTGTCGCAGAGCGACAAATCACAGATATCCTGATTGAAGGGTTGCGTCGACTGGAGTACAGAGGCTATGACTCGGCGGGTCTTGCAGTAATCGATCGGGGCAGCTCAGCTTTGCAAATTGCGAAAACCGTTGGCAAAGTCCAAGCGTTGCAGGATGAGCTGACTACTAATCCTGTCAAAGGCACAACCGGTATTGCCCATACCCGCTGGGCCACCCACGGCAAACCTTCCAAAGCCAATGCGCATCCTCATGTATCAGAAGACACGATTGCTCTGGTTCACAACGGCATTATCGAAAACTATCAGGAACTGAAACACGAACTGCAACAGAAGGGTTACCAATTCCGCTCGGATACCGATACCGAGGTGGTGGCGCACTTGATACAAGCCGTGATCCAGGAACAGAAACTCGATTTTCTCAACGCAGTAAAAGCAGTGATCGGCAGACTGCAGGGAGCCTATGGCCTCGCGGTAATCAGCAAAGATGTACCCGACACAATTGTGTGCGCACGCAGTGGCAGCCCGTTGGTGATCGGTATAGGCATTGGAGAAAATTTCATTGCCTCCGATCCGGCCGCATTAGGTCAGGTGACAGATCGGTTTATCTATCTGGAGGAAGGTGACATTGCGCAGATAGGCCTCACCAGTTTCCAGATATGGAACGACGGGCAACTTGTGAAGCGCACCGTTACACGGCTGCGCCAGGACAATGATGATGTGCTCAAAGGCAAATATCGCCACTTCATGCAGAAAGAGATCCACGAGCAACCCGAAGTTATCCGCAACACTTTGCAGGGCAGGATTGGCAAGACCCAGCTGCTGGAAGAGGCGTTCGGTGTTGCTGCTCGCGATATTTTTGACAGAACCAAGGCAGTCCAAATCGTCGCCTGTGGTACCAGCAGTCATGCAGGCATGGTGGCCAAGTACTGGATCGAAAGCATAGCGCGCGTTCCGTGTGTTGTTGAAATTGCCAGTGAATACCGCTATCGCAATGTTCTGGTTCCGAAGGATTGCCTGTTTGTTTCGATTTCCCAATCCGGGGAAACCGCCGATACACTGGCAGCGCTACGCTTTGCGAAAAAGGCGGGCTATGTGGGCTGCCTGACTGTTTGTAATGTCGCCAGCAGTTCGTTGGTACGTGAATCCGACCTGGCCATGATGACGTTTGCCGGGCGCGAAATCGGGGTTGCTTCCACCAAAGCCTTTACAACCCAGTTGTCGGTGCTGGCTTTGCTGGTGCTGGCATTGGCGCGCCGTAACGGCCTGACACCCGAACAGGAAAGAGAATATGTTGAAGATCTTAACCGCCTACCTGCGATTATCAGCAAGACCTTGCTGATGGATGACAACATCAAAAACCTTTCCAATGACTTTGCCGAAAAACATCACGCATTGTTTCTTGGGCGAGGCGTGCAGTATCCGGTTGCAATGGAAGGCGCTCTCAAACTGAAGGAAATTTCCTACATTCACGCGGAAGCCTACCCTGCAGGCGAACTAAAACACGGGCCCTTGGCCTTGGTCGACAACGAAATGCCGGTGATTGCAGTGGCCCCGAACAACGAATTGCTGGAAAAGCTTAAATCCAATCTGCAGGAGGTTCGCGCCAGAGGCGGCCAGCTCTATGTGTTTGCCGATGCCGATGCCGGCATTACCAATGAGCCCGACATCAGGGTGCTCAATGTGCCGCATTGCAGTGACTTTCTCGCGCCCATTGTCTACACAGTGCCGTTGCAACTGCTGAGTTATCACGTGGCCGTGATCAAAGGCACCGATGTGGATCAGCCCCGTAACTTGGCGAAAAGCGTAACAGTGGAATAACTAGTTGCGTTGCCCTGGTGCCCGTAATGAGCGCAGGCTGCGGTTCAGTCGCTTGAGATGATCCTGCAACATGTCGCTGCGGGAACGGGCTACTCCCATCGCCAGCACATCAATCACCACCAAATGGGCAATTCGCGATGAAACAGGCGTGTAGACCAGCTCACTTTCCTCCACATTGATGTGGATGGGGAAATCGCACAGCTCTGCCAAGGGGGTGTGGCGTGGTACCAAGCCAATGACCTTGGCTCCAGCCTCACGCGCCAGATTGACGCTCTGTATCAAGGCTTTAGTGCGCCCGGATTGGGAAATCGCCACCACCACATCATCCTGCCGCAATGAAATTGCCGACATATGCTGAATATGTGGATCTGTATAAGCCGCAGCAGAGACCTGTAAGCGGAAGAACTTGTGCTGGGCATCAATGGCAACCGAGCCAGAAGCGCCAAAGCCATAAAACTCGACACGCTTGGCTGCGCAGAGGGCGGCGATAGCCTTTTCGAGCGCTTTAGGGTCGATTTCATCCCGAACAGTCAGCAAGGAGCCGATGGTGGCATCGAAAACCTTGCGGTTTACATCAGCCACGGAGTCCTTGTCGCTGACAGAGAACTGCACATAATTACCGCTGCTGCCAAGATATTGTGCCAGCTGCAATTTGAAGGATTGGAAACCATCAAATCCCAATGCCCGACAGAAGCGAATTACTGTGGGCTCACTGACACCCGCTGCTTGGGCCAGATCCGCGATGCGCATTGGCAGCATCGCGGAAGGACTTTGCAGGATAAAGTCCGCCACTTTCCGTTCGGATTTACGCAAACTGGAAAACTGAGCCTGGATACGGCGCAGCAGATTCGAAGCGTCCAGAAATACCTCTGCGATGCTGATAAAAATAGAGAGTCTGTAAGTTAGTACAGAGTCAAAACGCGAGCAACGCTGAAGCCTGACGGCCTAGAGTGAAAAGACCCAAGCAAATAGACAACTTTTTGACCGCAATCAGCGATCAAAAGCTTTGAAACCCACCGCCTGATAGCGCAGTTACGTTATCAGGCCGTGAGCTAAGGGAGGCGGACAGCTATTAGCCGAGAACGGTAACGTTTTCAGCCTGCGGGCCTTTGGCGCTCTGAGTAACGGTCATTTTAACTTTCTGACCTTCTTTCAGCGTGCGACGACCATCGGATTGAATTGCGCTGTAGTGTACAAACACATCCTTGCCGCCAGACTGTTCAATAAAGCCAAATCCTTTTTCGTCATTAAACCATTTGACGGTGCCTTCTACTTGCTCTGCCATATTTCTCTCTTGTAACTGATGTGCCACCTCGGTGGCGGAACCCAATTTTGCTGTTTTGCTATTGGTGCTTGATCCCGTCAAAACCCTTGATTGAGAACAGGTTAAGTGCGGTTCCGACCGATGGTAGCAAGATTTTTTATTTTTGCCTATGCAAAGGTATTCGTTCCTCTACAATGCCAAACCATGGATGTTTCGCATATTTTAAATTCCCTGAACGATGCTCAAAGGCAGGCAGTAACCGCAGATTCCGGCAATTTGCTGGTGTTGGCAGGCGCAGGCAGCGGCAAAACCCGGGTGCTGGTTCACCGCATCGCGTGGCTGATCCAAATGGAAGGTATTGCCCCCGCCGGTATCCTGGCGGTGACCTTCACCAACAAGTCTGCCAGCGAGATGCGGGGCCGCATAGAAACCTTGCTTGGTCACCCGATCGGGGGCATGTGGGTGGGCACTTTCCACGGCTTGGCGCACCGCTTGCTGCGAGCGCATTGGCAGGAAGCAGGTCTTTCTGAAAAATTCCAGATTCTCGACTCCGACGACCAGCTCAGGCTTATCAAGCGTTTGTTACAGACCTTGGAGCTTGATGAAGGCAAGTGGCCTGCCAAACAGTGCCAATGGTTTATCAATCAGCAAAAAGACGAAGGCCTGCGCTCAACACATCTTGAGCACTATGGCGATGATTACAACCGCACCATGCTGACGCTGTATCAGGCCTATGAACAAGCCTGTGACCGCACCGGCATGGTGGATTTCGGCGAACTTTTGCTACGAGCCCATGAGTTGTGGTTGAAAAATCCCGGCTTGCTCGATTATTACCAACACCGTTTCACCGAAATTCTGGTGGATGAATTCCAGGACACCAACGCCATCCAATATGCCTGGTTACGGGTACTGGCGGGCAAGCGCGGCCATATCACGGTAGTGGGCGATGATGATCAGTCCATCTATGGCTGGCGTGGCGCCCGTATCGAAAACATCCAACAGTTCACCCAGGATTTTGCGCCAGCCACCCTCATAAAGCTCGAACAGAACTACCGCTCCACCAGCACCATACTCAAAGCCGCCAACAAACTGATTTCCAACAATGCCGGTCGCCTTGGCAAGGAGTTGTGGACGGATGGCACAGAAGGCGAACCCATTTCGGTTTATGGAGCATTCAACGAACAAGACGAAGCCAGATTCATCGTTGACCAGATTGAACAGTGGGTACGCAAAGGCCGGCGTCGCGATGATTGCGTAATTCTTTATCGCTCCAACGCACAATCGCGCGAACTGGAAGAAGCCATGCTGCGCGTAGGCATGCCCTATCGAATCTATGGCGGCTTCCGCTTCTATGAGCGACTGGAAATTCGCAATGCGATGGCTTATCTGCGGCTGGTTGCCAATCGCGATGATGATGCAGCGTTTGAGCGAGTGATCAACTTGCCCGTGCGCGGCATCGGCAATGCCACACTCGAAAATCTGCGCACGATTGCACGCGAACAGCGAGTGTCAGTGTGGCAGGCGGCGCAACGTGCAGTAGCCCACGGAATGCTCGGCGCACGTGCGGCGCAAAACGTTGGCGGCTTTATGAACCTGATCAACCAGCTGGAAGAATACAGCGCAGAGCATGAGCTGCATTTGGTGATGGACTACATCATCAAGCAAAGCGGCTTGATTCAGCATCATGAAAAAGAAGGTGGCGAGAAAGCCAATTCGCGACTGGAAAACCTTGAAGAACTGGTGAACGCGGCCAAGGCCTACACGATGGAAGCCAATGGCAACAACGGTGAACCCACCAATGCCGAGCGCTTGGCTGGCTTCATCGACAAAGCCGCATTGGATGCCGGTGATGCCCAAGCTGATGCACACGAAGATGCGGTGCAAATGATGACCCTGCATTCAGCCAAAGGTCTGGAATTTCCACTGGTCTTTATCGCTGGTGTGGAGGAAGGCTTGTTCCCGCACAAGATGTCAGGTGACAGCCTGGAAGGCCTCGAGGAAGAGCGTCGCCTTTGTTATGTCGGTATAACGCGGGCAATGGAAAAACTTTATCTGTGTCACGCTGAATCGCGGCGCCTGCATGGAGAAGAAAACTTTTCGCGGCCGTCGCGCTTCATCAGGGAAATCCCTGCCGAACTGCGACAGGAAGTGCGCATGAAAGGCCAGGTCAGCCGTGCAACTTCATGGCAAGGCGGCATAGCAGCACAAGCGATGGGCGCGCCGGATTCCAACAACGGCTTGCGACTGGGTCAACGTGTCCGTCATCCCAGCTTTGGTGAAGGCGTGGTATTGAGTTGCGAAGGCAACGGCAACAATGCGCGCATCCAGATCAATTTTGATGCTGTAGGCGGCAAGTGGCTGGTGGCTGCTTATGCAAGGCTTGAAGCCCTGTAAGCCTTGCTAAGATCGGATAATGGCGCGAGTGCGACCGTTGTCATCAATGGCGACAAATACAAACAAGCCTTCTGCCACCTTCACCCATGCCGATTCTTTGTCGAGGTTACGCACCCAGGCATCGACCTCCACTCGTACTGAGCTACGGCCCAAGGCCAGAATTCTGGTGAAACAGCCTACCATCTGTCCCACCTGGATGGGCGACAAAAACGCAATGTTCTCAATTGCTACAGTAGCAACCTTGCCATTGGTTTCGCGGGTGCAGGCGAGATTGCCGGCCATATCCATGTGCCC
>CANCGR010000085.1 GCA_947377625.1 Gammaproteobacteria bacterium
CATCAGCCGCGAACCGGCAATACACGCCTGCCCCTGATTGTGAAAAATCGCAAACGCTGACCCATTCACCGCCGCCATCAGATTCGCATCTTCAAAAATAATGTTGGCACCTTTGCCGCCCAGCTCAAGCTGCACACGTTTCAAGTTGCCCGCCGACGCCTGCACAATCTTGCGCCCGGTAGCAGTCGAACCCGTGAACGAAAGCTTATCGACACCCATATGCTCGGCCAGATACTGACCCGCAATGTGCCCATAACCTGGAATCACATTAATCACACCCGGCGGAAAACCCACCTCACGCGCCAACTCAGCCACGCGCAGCGTTGAAAGCGGCGTCAACTCCGCCTGCTTCATCACCACGCAGTTGCCCGCCGCCAACGCCGGCCCCAGCTTCCAACTGGTAAACATCAACGGAAAATTCCACGGCACCACCTGCCCCACTACACCCACCGGCACCCGCGTCACATAATTCAAAAACCCGGTATCCACCGGAATTACCACGCCTTCGTTTTTATCTGGCATCCCCGCAAAATACCGAAACGTAGCCACCGTACGCGCCACATCCAGATTGCGCGTATCCCGAATCGGATGCCCGGTATCCAGCGTCTCAATCATCGACAAATTGTCGCGATCCTTCTCGATCGCATCCGCCAACTTGCCAATCAACACCCCGCGATCGGATGGCGACATCGCCGCCCACGCCGGAAACGCCTTGCGAGCCGCCGCAACAGCCCGATCAACGTCCGCATGCTTCGCCTCACTGACCTTCGCCAATAGCGAATTGTCATAAGGATTGAAAACATCGAACGTGCCGCCATCCAGCGCATCCACGAATTCGTTGTTGATAAATAACTGAGTCTGAAAAGAAGGAAGAGACATGATTACCCCAATGAACAAAAAAAATTAGCAGCCTGCAAAGCAAGTCTGAGGAGGCCAGAGCGCACCTGCGTTTGCCAACCCTTCGAGCGGCTTTCCCTGCGTTGAATTTTCCGGAAACACGCGAGACCTGTCTGAGCCGCGCAGCGGCGAGTTGTCGAGCGCCGGAAAATTCGGCGCAGGAGCGCGAGCGGGTTGGCAAACGCAGGTGCGCTCTGGCCGACCAACTGCAAGCAAAGCCCCGAGAGTTTTCCCCCAAGGCTTTGCCATCAATCAATTACCAACGCGAAGCAGTAATCGGAAACGGCTCCAACTCACCCTTCGCATATTTTTCCTCGAGACCAGGCGTGCCATTCTCCAACACCATCAACATCGACCGCTTCGGCGAAAACCCTTGATGACGAATATCCGCCGGCATCGCACACACATCGCCCGACTTCATCACAATACGCCCACGCGGATTGCCCGTGTTCTTGTCCTGAATGTTCCACTGAATTTCATCAGTCAACTGAATGAACCACTCATTGCGATCATTGCCATGAATCACTGGCAACATATGCTCTTCGCTCGTCACGCAGCAGATACAAGCGCGAGTAATCGACGTGAACGACGGATTCCACGTCACATCCGCACGCGCAATGTGATCGAACAAGTTGAACGCATGCACCTGGTCTTCAAAGCCCGGCTCGATTTCGATATCCGGTTTGTCATAACTCAGATCAGCGAAGGCACGGTTGATCGGATGGCCTGATGCATCTGAGCGCGGGCTGGTATCACCGGGCAGCCCCATCATGCGGCGCGCTGGCTCAAAGCCACGAATCAACGGCCCTGCAGCATCCTTGGTTTTGGCACCCAGTGGCGAGCCGGTTTCCATCGGCGCACGCAGCGGATCGTAGCCTTCGTTGATCCAGTTGATGGAAATCGTTTCGAACGCTACGCGCACATCATCAGTGTTGAAGGTTTCCAGAAAATCCACGCCGGTATCACGATGGCCTTTGCTGTAAGTACCGGCATAGATATCAACCGTGCCGTAATGGTTCTGTGTGCCAAACACATCATCAAAGAAAATCCAGCCGTAGAAAAAGCCCCAGCCGATGTCACGCACCATCGCGCGCAGGAAACGGTCGACTTCAATTGTGTGTTTGCCTTTTGGCCAGCCCACATGCACGAAATACATGTCGCGCTCGAAAGTGAAACTGCCAAACTGGAATTTTTTGTAGCCCAGCACCGGATCGGGTGCCGAGGCGATCAGTTGTACGCTTGCTATGCTCATGGGAAACCTCTGAAGAATTTTCGGGAATTGATGGCCGGGCTTAGTCGAGTACGCAGATCTTCGACCAGCGCTCTACACTTTCAGGACCCGCGCAGGTCTGGATCAGACAAACTGACGCATTGGCAGCCGACAGCTGATAAGCCGCGCCTTTTGGCAACAACACTTCATGCCCGCGACGGGCACGCACACGTCCCATACGCTTGCCCTGCGGCTCACCCGCGACTTTCATGGCTCCGCATGCGTGCGTGGCTTTCTGAGTGTCGGCCAACTGGAAGAAAGTGAATTCAATCTCGCCGTCCATCACGATGGCAAATTCATCGTGCGGCGCGGTATACCAGGCCGAAGTGCCTTCCGCGCGCACGACCTCTGCCGCGTATTCGAGATTGGAAGCGACCATCACCCGCTCATAGGGTTGGGAATTGTTCGCCACTTCGAAGATATTGGAAAAGGCATAGTGACGCAGATCATCATTGAGCTCGATCGAGCCCTTTTCGTAGGATTTCAGTGACCCCACTTTGGTAACAAAACTCATGTTATTCCCCCCTCTTGATTACGATTTTGAACTTGTTGGTTGATCGGTAGTCCAGCGCTACTTGTCATGGCTGTTGGCGCCATTTTACTCACGGCAGTGCAAACACATACAAGCGGTTTTCGGTGCCAGCTTTCAAACCCGGCAGCAAACGCCGCTGGCTGGACGTCGTTACTGAAGAACCTGTGCTGGCCGCCACATATTGCTTGCCATTGACGGCAAAGCTGATCGGATAACCTGTTACCGATGAGCCCAGGTTCACTTCCCACACCACCGCGCCGGTCTTCTGGTCGAAGGCGCGGAAATTGCCTTCAATATCGCCGCCAAATACCAGGCCGCCACCAGTGGTCACCATCGACAACGCAGTGCCGGCCATATCGAATTTCCACGCGGTGCGGCCAGTCTCGGCAGACACGGCAAACACTGTCCCGACGCCCTTGGCGCCGGGTGCCAGTTTGTCACGACCAGAGGTGCCATAGAGCGCTTCCACATCCGGTTTGGCAAGCGTCACGGTGACATCCGAGCAAGTATTCTGCAGCCCGTAATACATCATGTTGGTAAGCGGGCTGTAGGCACCAGCCCACCAGTTTTTACCACCCGTCAGCGCCGGGCACACCTCGGCCGTATCGCCTTTGGCTTTGAACGTGGTGGCGGGATTTACCGTAGCTTCACCGGTCTTGCCGTCTATACTAGCCACGACATTCTGATGCACCGTTGGCCGTGCCCACAGAAACTTGCCGGTCTTGCGGTCAAGCGTATAGATCACACCAGTCTTGCCGGGAATGCCGGTCAATACTTTGTAGACCTTGCCCTTTTCGATGTCAGGACTGATCCACTCTACTTCTTTTGGATCAGGTGCCACCTGGGTGTCCACCAGCAGGCGCTCAAACGGATGATCAAGATCCCAATGATCGACCAGGTGCTGGTAGTACCAGACGATTTTGCCGGTATCCGGATTAATCGCCAGCGTTGAGTTGTGATAGAGATATTTCTTGTCGTTGCCGGCCAGCAGGAATTTCGGAGCCGGCGCGGTCACTGACGTGCCCATGTAAATCAGATCAAGCTCAGGGTCGTAACTGGCCGTCATCCACGCCCCCACATGCCAGCGTGCTTCCCACGGCATGCCACCCCAGGTATCCACGCCCTCACCCGGTTTCTGAATGGTATTCAGACGCCACAGCTCCTTGCCAGTCTTGGCATCATGCGCGGTGATCACGCAGGCATCAGGGCCAGCGGCAGGCATGCAGGTGCGCCCGGAAATGACCTTGCCTTTGATGATGAGCGGGCCAGCGCTTTGCTGGGCCGGATTCTTGCGGTAATCCAGTATCTGCGTTTGCCACTTCTGCTTGCCGGTGTTGGCATCGAGGCCTACCAGGTAGTCATCGTTACTGGGAAAGATGATGGTGTCGCCGTAGATGCCGAGCGAGCGCTTGGTTTCATAAGCTTGCAGATAATCGCCAATATCTTCCGGAATCGAACGATGGTGCTCCCACAATTGCTCACCGGTCGCTGCATTATGAGCACTGACCACATCGCCCGGATGCGGCATATAAAGAATGCCGTCGTGCACCAGCGGCGTGCCTTCCTGAATAGAGCCCTTGTGCAAAGGCACGCTCCAAGCCAGCTTCAGTTGTTTGACATTTTTGCTGTCGATTTGCTTGAGTGGACTATAGCCCCACGAATCCAGCGTACGGCGCCACATCAGCCAGTCACCATCGGCGGGCTTTTCCAGCATTGCATCCGTAACCGGGACAAAGGCTTGCTTTTGCGCGAACGCGCTCTGCCCCATAAGCGCGCACGCAAGCACTAGCATGAGCACAGACAACGCTGGCCGTTTGAATGCCATGGAGTTCCCCTGAAACTGTTGTTGTTATTACTGGTGTTATTGGTTTATTGCGATTGAATCTAGCAAAGCCCTTCTCTAGTGTCACCAGCAAAGACTGTGTAAAGCCCCTAGGACATTGCTTGCTCTGGCTTTACTATAGCCACTATTCGTTCGCATCCCCCAAACCATGCCAGAATTTGCAGTCGGTCAACGATTTTTAAGTGATGCTGAGCCCGAACTCGGCTTGGGCATCATCACCGAAATTGAATTTCGCACGCTCAGTCTCAGCTTCCCCGCCACGCAGAGCATGCGTCGCTACGCCCACGCCAATGCCCCGCTCACCCGCATCACCTTTGAAGTGGGCGATGTGCTGCGCAATGCTGACGGTTTGGAGGCGGCAGTGCTCAATACCAATGAGCGTGAAGGGCTGGTGTTTTACCACGTGCGCTTTCATGTGAGCGGCAACGAACAACTGCTCAGCGAAATCGAACTGTCACCACTGCTCAATTTGAGCCAGCCGTTGAAACGTTTGATGGCTGGCCGTCTGGAAACTACCGCCTGGTTTCAGCTACGTCGCTCGGCACTGGCGGCACAAAGTTTTATCGAGAGTTCGCCGTTGCTGGGTTTGTGCAGCGGCCGCACTGAACTGCTGCAGCATCAACTGCATATAGCTTACGAAGTATCACGCCGCCCCGCGCCACGCGTGTTGTTGTGCGATGAAGTCGGACTCGGCAAAACCATCGAAGCCTGTTTGATTCTGCAGCAGCAATTGTGGAGCGGCCTGGTCTCCCGCGTGTTGATATTGCTGCCGGAATCGCTGATCCATCAGTGGTTGGTGGAACTGCTGCGCCGTTTCAATCTGCGCTTTACCATACTCGATGAAGAGCGTTGCCGCGCACTCACCGAAGTGAACCCCGACAATCCGTTTGAAAGTGAACAGCTGGTGTTGTGCAGCCGCGAATTCATGGCCAGCGCCCGCCAGTGGCGCGACGCCGCACTCAACACACCGTGGGATCTGTTGATCGTGGATGAAGCCCATCATTTGCTGGCCGACACCAAAAATCCCGACAACAGTCAGTACTCCTTGGTGAAAGAATTCGCCAGCAAAGTGCCCGGCGTGTTGCTGTTGACGGCAACCCCCGATCAAAGCGGCATTGAAAGCCATTTTGCGCTGCTGTCGCTGCTCGACCCGCAACGCTTCCACGACATTGCCGCCTTCAAAGAGGAGCAGCTGAACTACCGCACACTCGCCACCAAACTGGAAGCGCTGCCAGCCGACGACGAAGCGCAACTGAACGACCTGCTCGACCGCCACGGCACCGGCCGCATCGTATTTCGTAACACCCGCAGAACTGTCAGCGGATTTCCTGAACGTGAATTACACGCTTATCCCTTGGCCTTGCCGGATATTTACCTGGGTCTGGAAGTGGCACAGCAACCTGAGCGTAATTTCCTGCAGAATGACAGCTGGCTGCGACAAGACCCGCGCGTCGCGTGTCTCTACGAACTGCTGCAAAAATTGCAGGGCAACAAACTGCTGGTGATTTGCCACCGGCGCTCCACTGCTGAACAAATTGAAACATGGCTGCGACTCAGCCAAGGCATTCGCAGCGCCGTGTTCCACGAAGGCCTCAGCCTGGTGGAACGCGATCGCGCCGCTGCTTATTTTGCTGATTCAGAGGCCGGCGCCCAGGTGCTGCTGTGTTCCGAAATCGGCAGTGAAGGCCGCAATTTCCAGTTCTGCCAGCATTTGATGCTGTTTGATCTGCCGCAGAATCCTGACTTGCTGGAGCAACGCATTGGCCGTCTGGATCGCATTGGCCAGCAACAGCTTATTCATTTGCATGTGCCCTATATGACAGGAACCGCCCAGCAAGTGTTGTTTGAATTGCACTTCAACGCACTGGGCTTGCAACAAAAGCCGAATCCAGTGGCAGCCAGCGTGTGCATGCAGTTGGCCGATGCCGTGAAAGCCGCACTGCAAGCACCGGCAGATGCAGGGCTCACACAAAGCCTGCTGCAACAAGCCTCTGCTCTCAATACAGAACTGCTCGAACAGCACGCGCAAGGCCGCGACAAATTGCTCGAACTGAATTCATGCCGGCCACAGGCCGCCGCGCGCATTCTCAAAGAAATCCAGTCGCTGGAAAGTGAAGCCTCGCCGCGTCAATTCCTGCGCAATGTGTTTGCCAGTTATGGCCTCGACAATGAAGAGAACAGCAATGGCACCTGGGTGGTCACGCCGGGCGCCGATATGCTGATCAGCTCGTTTCCCTCGATAGCCGACGACGGCCTCACCTTCACACTCAACCGGCCATTGGCGCTGAAACGCGATGACCTGCCGTTCGTGAACTGGCTGCATCCGATGGTGCTGCAGAGCCTGGACCTGGTGCTGCAAGATCACAGTGGCAAGGCCACCGTTGGCATTCTGCGCGACAAGCGCCTGCCGGTTGGCTCACTGGTGCTGGAAAGTCTTTATCGTGTGACGGTGTCTGGCCCGGCGCGTTTGCAAATCAAACGCTGGTTCCCGCTCACCACGTTGCGGGCCGTGGTCGATAACCAGAAGCGCAGTCTTTCCAAGGCGCTGACTCCTGAATTGCTCGACAAGCAAAGCGAACCCTTGCCCAAGGCGCAACTGCGCGCGCTGCTGCAACAGCGCGAGACGATTGAGATGCTGGCACGGCTGTGCCAGAAAGTAGCGGAAAAGCAGCTGCCGGAACTCATCGCGCAGCGCACCACCGCTATGCAGCAACATCTCGATGAAGAAATTGCCCGCCTGACGGCGCTGCAAGCCATCAATGCGCAAGTGAAAGACAGCGAAATCGATTATTTGCAGCAACAACGCAGCCAGCTCGGCCAGTGCATGACAGATGCCCGCTTGCATCTGGAAGCCCTGCGCTTGCTGGTGGTGCTTTAAGCCCTGCACACATCAGGGTTATTGGCCTGAACCCAAGCACAACGAATTGCACTTTCCTCCACAAACCGTCATTTACTCTGCTGCCAAAGCCTCCTAGCATGAGCCGTAATTGATGGTTGTTTTTTCTTGATCGAAGGATCCATGCCCATGCAGTCAACCGGCACCAACACGGCCACCGCCACCCCGCTTTCGCACCAGGCTTTCAAGTTCAAACGTGAGCGCTTTCTGCCAACGCTGAACCTCAGTGTTGAAGAATATGTGCACGTGGCCACCGGCGCTGTGCACTTTCATCTGGCCACTGACAACCCTGAGAACGTGTTCCTGGTAGCGCTGCGCACCGTGCCGCATGATTCCACCGGTGTTGCCCACATTCTTGAACATACTGCGTTGTGCGGCAGCCGCCGCTTCCCGGTGCGCGATCCGTTTTTCATGATGGTGCGCCGCTCGCTCAACACCTTCATGAATGCGTTCACCAGCAGTGACTGGACCGCCTATCCGTTCGCCAGCCAGAACCGCAAAGACTTCAACAACTTGCTCGAGGTCTATCTCGACGCCGTATTTTTCTCAAACCTGCATGAACTGGATTTCGCGCAAGAAGGCCATCGCATGGAATTCCAGCAGCCCGACAATGCCGACAGCCCGCTCGAATACAAAGGCGTGGTGTTCAACGAAATGAAAGGCGCGATGAGTTCTGCCACCAGCTTCATCTGGCAGTTGCTGACTGAACAGCTGTTTCCCACCACCACCTATCACTACAACAGCGGTGGCGATCCGGCACATATTCCCGAACTGAGTTACGCAGAGCTGCAAGCGTTCTATAAAACTCACTACCATCCCAGCAATGCCATTTTCATGACCTATGGCGACATTCCCGCGCATGAACATCAGGCCAAGTTCGAAGCCCATGCCTTGCATGAGTTCACTAGACTCGACGTGCATATAGCGGTAGGCGACGAGCACCGTTTCAAAGAACCGAAAAAAGTTGAGACC
>CANCGR010000086.1 GCA_947377625.1 Gammaproteobacteria bacterium
GTTGAACAGCTCCCACTTAAGACCCGCCTCAACACTTTTGTTGATTTCGGGATCAAGCTTTGAATCACCAATGGTCAGGTTGCGACCGCTGTTGATGAACGATAGTCCTTCCGCCGAAGGGTTGAACGAATTGCCCCACCCCAGATACAACGTGCCCGCCTCCGCCGGTTTGTACACGAGCGCGGCGCGGTAGCTGGTTTTGATGTCGGTACGCTGGATGCTCTCGCTGGCGCGGAAGCTGCCGTTGTCGTTATAACGATTGGCGTGGTAATCGATGTCGAAGCGGTCCCAGCGAATGCCGGCAAGCAGTTGCCATTTTGGCCCGAACTTCATTGTGTCGAGCACGAAAGCTCCCTGGCTGTTGGCAGCGGATTCCGACAGCAGCCGCCACGCAATGCCGGTGCTGCTGAAGGGCTGTGCAACCGGATGCAACAGCGGCGTGGTGGGTACACCCAACCCGAAGCCGAAGCCAGGCGTGGAATGTTCATCAGCTGCTTCCACGCCGGTGACCAGCGCGTGATTGATACTGCTAACGGCGAAATTGCTCACCAGATTGATCTGACCCTGGAAGATACGTTCGGCGCTTTCGCCACGGAATACATTACGGTTAACGACGACAGTGTCCAGCGGCGTGGCTGCCGTCGGGCTGCCCACCAGCAAGGGCTCGGTGATGCGGGTGCTGCGTTGGTAGTCGGCGTAACGCACCAAGGCTTGCAGATGATTGCTGTCAGTGAGCACATGATCGAGCGTCACCGCGCCCATGTTGGCATCGGTGTTGATGAAATCGGTGTCAAAACCGTAGTAGTTGTTGCGCTCCACATCAGCCGGCTTGCCAGCCAACCACGGCAAGCCGTAGTCGGGCGTGATTTCGCTGTTCTGCTTCATGTAACTCAACGTCAGCTTGGTGGCCGAACCCAGCTCCATGCTCAGACTCGGGGCAATGCCATAACGGTCGGTATGGGCGCCATCACGATCAGGCACATCGCTGTCGTGCTTGAGCAGGTTTACGCGCACAGCCACGGTGTCAGCCAGCGGTTGATTGAAGTCCACCGTTAGTCGGCGAGTATCGGCATTGCCAACATTGAGATGCACTGAGCGTAGCGGATCAGGCACCGGCATCTTGCTGGCTTGATTGATGACGCCGCCGGTGGAGCCGCGACCAAACATCATCGACGAAGGCCCCTGCAACACTTCGATGCTTTCGATATTGAACGGATCACGATCGTAATTACCGAAATCGCGCATGCCGTCGAGGAACATGTCGTTGCGTGAATTGAAACCGCGAATATTGGGATTGTTGCCCTGCCAACTGAATTCACCGGCGCCCAGCGTGATGCCAGGCACGTTGCGCAGCGCATCAGTCAGCGACAGCGCGCCGCGATCTTCCATCAATTGCCTGGTAAGAACAGTAATCGACTGGGGAGTATCCACCAGTGATTCGGTAAATTTGGAAAGCGTGCTTTGCCCAACCACATAGCCGGCGGCTCGGGTTTCTTCCACTATGATTTCTTCAACCTGGGCCGCCAGCACGGGAGCAGTAGCCAGCAGGCTGGCGCCAGTGCCCAGTAGCAGGCGGGAAATCGTCAGCCGCAGGCTGCTCCCCTGTAAACGGGCAAAGGGCATCGGGGTTGGTATTGTCACAAAGAGCACTTCAATCATCCTTTAAATGCGAATGAGAATTGTAGCTATCAGGGCGAGACTCCATAGCGATTATTTCCCATGCCGATAATTTCCCCCTTTATTGCACTTTGGTCAGTTGCCCCGTCGCTGCAGGCAAAACTCTTTGTGTTGTTTGACCCTGTGGCCCAACTGGCTTCCCATAAAGCTCCACAGTTTTGCCGCCGTTAAATAGCTATGCTAGTTTCCGGTTGGTAATACATACAGAACAGGCTCCTCTACCCGATGTCTTCAATTCGCAACACAGCTCCCATTCGCTGGCTCAACCTTGCAGTACTTGGCTTGCCCATCCTGGTAACTCTTACCCTGGTTCCCTGGTACGGTTTCACCCACGGCTTTGACGCCACCCAATGGCTGTGGTTTTTGGCATTGATCAGCTACTGCGAAATGTCGATAACGGCCGGCTATCATCGTTTGTGGTCACATGCTGCTTACAAGGCGCATCCGCTGCTGCGATTTGTGTTTGCACTCGGCGGTGCTTTTGCACTGCAGAACGATTGCATTACCTGGGCCTCCGATCATCGCCGCCACCATCTGCATGCCGATGACAACGAACACGATCCTTACAGCGCGGGTCGCGGATTCTGGTATTCCCATTTGGGCTGGATGCTACGTGACTATCCGGTTACCCGTTCCGATCTTGGCAACGCCAAGGATCTGCTCAAAGACCCCATCCTGCTCTGGCAACGCCGCCACTATCTGGCCCTGCTGCTGGCCATGAACATTGGCGTACCGGTGCTGATCGGTCTTGTACACGGCGATGTCATGGGCTGCTTGCTGCTGCTGGGATTCCTGCGCTTGGTGCTAAGCCAGCAATTCACATATCTGATCAATTCTGCCGCTCATTTCTGGGGCAAACGCACTTACGATCCCAATCAAACGGCGCGCGATAACTGGTTCATCGCGCTGTTCACCTACGGCGAGGGTTATCACAACTACCATCACACCTTTGCATGGGACTATCGCAATGGTGTGCGCTGGTACCACTACGACCCAACCAAATGGCTGATCAAGGTAATGCAGTGGTGTCGCCTGGCATCCGATTTACGCCAGTGCTCAAGCTACCGTATCGAGATGACGAGAGTAGCGGTGCAATTCCGCCATGCGTTGCAGCAATGCGAGCAGTTGCAAGAAGCATCGCGCTGGCGTGAACGGCTCGAAGATGAATATGACCAACTGGTGCTTTCTCTCGAGCAATGGGCAGAAGCACAACAACTTTGGTATCAGGCCAAGTCACAGGCCTTGAGTGATGAGCTGCAGCAAGACATTGCACTGATGAAGCAACGCTACGAAGAACTGAAAACCGAACTGCAACACAAACGTGAAAGCTGGAAGTCGCTGCTGAACAATTTTGCCAGTGTGCAACTGAAGACTATTTAACAACTGCTCATTTTCGTCCTTACCCGTCCTGCGGGTGGGTTTCCTCGAACACAACTCACCAGTACCAGCCAGCCTGCTCTGATCATTGATTTTCGGAATGCTGCTTGCGAGCGCATTATTTGGGTGTTAATCTAAATGAGAATCAATATTATTATCATCCAGCTAAATGCCAAAACCTCTGAACGCCAAGAAACCACCTGCCGCAACGCCCGAAAGTGCCGGGATTGGCGCGGGAAAGGTGTTGCGAATCAGAAGCAAGGATTTGCTGCAGCAGACGCGTGAGATTGAAATCGAGCATATGGGCCGAATCTACCGATTGCGTATTACCCAACACAACAAGCTGATTTTGACCGCATAAAAACCATGTATGCATTCCTGACATCATCGCAGCCGGAACGGTTGCTGGCAGGTTGGCGGCAGGCCAAGCATGCCGGCCCCTTGAGCGCAGTAATACTGCTGCATTTGGTGGGCATCCATGCGCTGCTCCAAGGTTTGTCGCAACGCCCGACACCGCCAGTGAAAAATGAAGTGTTTGCCACGTTTATCGTGCCGGAAAAAAAAGAAGCCGAACCACCCGAGCCGAAAGCTGCGCCGCCCCAAGTAGTACCAGTGGTTCAAAAAGTTGTGCCTCGACCTGTTGTGCAGCCAGTAGTCAACAATATACCGCTGCCGCAAGCGATATCAGTCCCTGCTGCTGCGACACCGGCAGATAACGCTGTTGCTGCAATGCCTGCTGCGGTCGCGCCACAAGTAGTTTCCGAGGCAGTGGTACAACCGAAGACCATTTTGTCAGGAATTGAATATATCGAGGCACCACAACCGGACTATCCGGCTATTTCCAGACGCTTGCGTGAAACCGGTGATGTCACGCTGCGTGTGCTGGTGAATGAAAAAGGAAAAGCCGAGCGAGTTGATATAGAAAAGACATCCGGCTCGGCGCGCCTGGATGAAGCTGCACGACAAGCAATGCAGCGCGCCATCTTCAAACCGCGCATGGAAGATGGCAAAGCAGTTGCAATTTATGCAATCGCCGTCATCGGTTTCAGTCTGAATCGCTAATGGTTATACAGAGATAACAATGTCATGCACACAAGTATGAGTGGATGGGAAAGTTTTTGGCTGCACAGTGATTCCATCACCTTTGCAGTGGCCGTGCTATTGCTGCTTATGTCGATTGCATCCTGGTATGTAATCGTTACCAAGTCGTTGCAGTTGTGGCGCTTTGGTCGCGCAGGACGCATAGCCGTCCGCGAATTCTGGGACACATCCAGTTTACCGGAAGGTGTTGCCACCCTTGGTGCGGGCAACCCGTTTACTGAAATAGCAGAAGCCGGCATCAGGGCGATGCGCCACCATACTGCGCATAAAGGCCACTTGCACGATCAGTTGTCAGTCAGCGATTGGGTGACATTGTCGCTGCGCCAGTCGATTGACGAGGCTGCCACCAAACTGCAAACGGGCATGGCGATTCTGGCATCAGTTGCTTCCAGTGCCACCTTTGTTGGTTTGTTGGGCACCGTGTGGGGCATCTATCACACGCTGGTTTCGTTCAGCACTACATCGCAAACCACCATAGACAAGGTGGCAGGCCCCGTGGGCGAAACTCTCATCATGACCGCAATGGGTTTGGCTGTCGCGATTCCAGCCAATTTTGGTTACAACGTACTGGTGCGCGGCAACAAGGCCATCATTGGAAAATTGAACAAATTCGGTTTCGATTTGCATGCACTTTTCGTTACCGGCGCCCGCACCAGCAGCGCAGATACAGACAGTGAAAGCGCAATCAAACTTGTTTCAAGCCGGAGTGCATGATGGCAATGGGCTCACTGTCGGATTCCGAAGAAGACTTCAATCCGGAAATCAACACAACACCGCTGGTTGACGTGATGCTGGTGCTGCTGATCATTTTCATTATTACGATTCCGGTGATGAACAACAGCATCAACATCAATTTGCCGCGTGCAACCGATACACCCGAGCAAGCCAAGCCGGAAAATATCAACCTGGATATCGACGCCGAAGGCAAGATTTACTGGAACACGCAAGTAATTGATGCAGCAGAGTTGAATTCGCGCATTGCAGTTGCTGCTACCAAGTATCCGCAACCTGAGTTGCACTTGCGAGCCGAGCGCACAACACAATACGAAAAAATTGCCCAAATAATGGCAGCTGCTCAGTCTGGAGGCCTGGGCAAAATCGGTTTCATCACCGACCCGAATACAAAGTAAACAGCCATTTCATTTCAACAATTGGCAAGCCAGGTAGACGACCCAGCCAGCCGTATCATTAGGAGAGCAAGCTGATGTCTATCAAACCCAAAATCAAACCACTCACACTCGCGATATTGGCGGGATTGAGTATTGCAACCACCTATGCTGCAGAAGATGTGTTGCCTAAAGTCAATGTGAATGCCAATGCGGAAGCCGCTGATGGCCCGGTCGATGGCTATCGCGCCACCCGTTCGGCCACTTTCACCAAAACCGACACCCCCCTCAAGGAAGTCCCCGCATCCGTCACGGTGGTTCCGGCTGAATTGATGGAAGACCAGGCCATGCATAACCTGGCTGAAGTGATTCGCTACGTGCCTGGTGCTGCGGCGCATCAAGGCGAAGGCAATCGTGACGACTTTGTTTTCCGGGGTCTCGAGACCTCCGCCAACCTCTATGCCGATGGCATACGCGACGACGCACAGGTTTTCCGTGACCCCTACAATCTGGAACGAGTCGAAGTGCTGAAAGGTGCCGGCGGCATGATCTTCGGCCGTGGGGCCGGTGGCGTGCTAAACCGCGTGACCAGGAAACCGGTGTTTGGCCATACTGGTTCTATCGATCTCACCTATGGCCAAAACAACCAGGTCCGCACCTCGATTGATCTCGGCGAAAAGATCAATGAGTCGGCGGCATGGCGCCTGAATGCGGTAGGAGAAGGTTCAGACAGTTTCCGCATCGGCGACGATATGAGGCGTCGCGCAATCAACCCCACACTGACACTCCTGTCTGGTGAACAGACCGCACTGACACTGGGTTACGAAAACCTGAATGACGAGCGCACCGCCGACCGCGGCGTACCATCCCAGAATGGCTTGCCGGTTGACATTGATCCGGGCATTTTTTACGGCAATGCTGACCAGAGCCATGCCAGGTCGCGCGTCAACGGTGCTTATGCAATCCTTGAGCATGATTTTGGTGATGGACTCAAACTGAAGAACAACTTCCGTGTCACGCATTACAACAAGTTCTACCAGAATGTTTATGCCGACAATGCCAACGCCAGCTCAGTAACAACAACCGGCATTATGAAACTGGCCGCGTACAACAACGCAAACCAGCGCACCAACTATTTCAACCAAACCGATCTGACCTTCAAATTCAACACCGGCAGCTTTGAGCAAAACTTGCTGGCTGGTCTGGAACTAGGTCGTCAGGACAGCTCCAACCATCGCAACTCGGGTTTCTTCGGTGCTGCCGCCAGCAACAACCTTATAAGCGTGCCAGTAAGCAATCCCTACGCCGTTGTCACACGTTTCCAACCCAGTGCAAACGATGCCGATAACAACACGAAAGCTGATATTGCAGGACTCTATCTCCAGGACCAGATAGAGCTCACCAAAGAATGGAAATTGCTCGCAGGTTTGCGCTACGACTCATTCAAAGCTGATTTCGATGATCGTCGTACAGTAAGAGCACCGAATGCACAGGTCGCCAATCAAACGATTCCACCGACTGATTTGTCGCGTACCGACACCGAGTTCAGTTCGCGTGTCGGCCTGATCTGGGTGCCCACCGCTGCGGTGACTTATTACCTCAGCTACAGCACTTCATTCTTGCCATCAGCAGATACGCTGGGGTTGAGCGTATTGAATGTCGCCACCGGTGTGACCACCGCCGACTTGGCACCGCAGGACGCGGTCAATTATGAATTCGGCATGCGCTGGGATGTGTTGCCGAACCTGACCGCATCGGCCGCTTTGTTCCGCATGGATCTGGACCACGTCCGCAACTCTGATGGCGCCGGCGGTTTTGTGCTGGTCGGACAACAGCGCACTGAAGGTCTTGAACTGAGCCTGCAAGGTAATATCACCAGCTCTTGGCAGGTATTCGCCGGATACGCGCATCTTGACAGTGAAATCTCCAAAGCAACGGCGGCTGCCGGTACTTTGGGACACGTCCCGCAACTGGTGCCAAAGAGCAGCGCGTCAATATGGAACAAAGTCACTTTGAGCGGCGGCTGGAGCGCCGGTCTTGGTGTGATTTACCAGGGCGAGGCGTTTACCAACATCGACAACGTAGTGCGGCTACCGGACTTCACCCGCGTCGATGCAGCCGTGTACTACACATTTCCCAACGGGAAGACAAGGCTGGCACTCAACCTGGAAAATCTGAGTGACACCACTTACTTCCCCACCTCTGACGGCAACAACAACATCAGCCCCGGCGCACCACGTAATGCTCGTTTGAGTCTGAACATGCAGTTCTGAAACGTTTAGAAAACCCCTTGCTGTGCGCTTGAACATCAGCGCTGACTATTCCACTGGTCAGCGCTTTTTTTATGGTTTGGAATGCTCAACGACCATACTCGGCCTCACCTCGATATATCACAACCTGCTGCGCAAGTGGGCCAATATCCAAGCTGAACTATTGCTGCGGCGGCTTGCGAGTACGCGGATCAATTTCACCCAACTCCGGATACCACAATTTGCGGTTGTCGCGCGATTCGTTGTACACCTTGCGGCTCTTGAACAACCACTTGCCATTACGTTTGACCAACTCATCGGCATAGTGGCCCATGTACAGAAACTGAATATCACCTTGTGGTGATTTGTTGGTCATCGCAAACCAATAAGCGGTCGACTTGGCCGTGTCACCCTTCACATCAATGACATGATTGATGATCTGGTGACGCGTACGCTGCCGCCAGGTCGCATCTTTCGCAACCGCTTCGTAACGAGCACCACCAAAGCCTGACATCGCCTTGCGAATCGCATCCTTGCCGTGCTCGGTGCCAAACACCCACACCAGTTCACCGTCATCAGCCCAGGTGGACATCACGGTTTCAATGTCACCAGCATCCACTGCCACCATGTAACGGTTGGACGTGTTTTCGATTTCTGCTCTGTCGTCCGCATAGCCCGCCCATACCACTGATGCCAGCAATGCAGACAGACCCAGCAATGTTCTGCCAATAAATTTAATCATGATGCTCCCCCTTTTTGATGAATCGTTGTGATGGATCGTTATTGTTATCAACTGAACCAGTGTTTTCTCAAGAACTCTGTGTCGCTCAAGGCTGCACGATATTCACGCGTGCTGTG
>CANCGR010000087.1 GCA_947377625.1 Gammaproteobacteria bacterium
GTAATCACCGCGTTCGGTAGCACTGAGACGGCAATATCCGCCCTAAAGGCCGGCGCCTTTGATTTCGTCTCCAAACCGGTGGATCTGCAAAAGTTACGCAATCTGGTGCAAAGTGCGTTGAAACTTTCACAGGCGGCTGTTCCTGCCGAAAAACTGCAAAGCCCCACCGACAACATCATTGGCCTCGCGCCGTCCGTCCTTGCGCTCAAACAACAGATTTCCAAACTCGCACGCAGCCAGGCACCAGTGTGCATTGCCGGAGAATCCGGCAGCGGCAAGGAACTGGTGGCACGCGCCATCCACGATTCCGGCCCACGCAAGGAAAAGGAATTCGTCGCTATAAACTGCGGCGCCATTCCGGCAGAGCTGATGGAGAGCGAATTTTTTGGCCACAAGAAAGGCAGCTTTACCGGTGCCGACCAGGACAAGACCGGCTTGTTTCAGCAGGCACATGGCGGCACTTTGTTCCTTGATGAAATTGGCGATTTGCCGTTGTTGATGCAGGTAAAACTGCTGCGCGCCATTCAGGAGAAATCGATACGTCCCGTGGGATCGTCAAGCGAAATTCCAGTGGATGTACGCATACTCAGTGCTACCCACAAGAACCTGCTCAAGGCTGTGGAAAACGGCCAGTTCCGTCAGGATCTGTTCTATCGCATCAACGTCATCGAGTTGCTGGTGCCGCCCTTGCGCGAGCGCAAAGAGGATCTGCCGCTGCTTGTGCGCCACATCCTTGCCGACGTGTCTGCGGCGCATCCCACCCAAGTGGTTGGTGTCAGTGAAGAAGCGATGACTGCCCTGCAGCAATACATGTTCCCGGGCAATATCCGCGAACTGGAAAACATGTTGCAGCGCGCCTGCGCTCTCACTGACCACACATTGATTGCCTTGCAGGATTTTCCTGAACTTGCTGACTCAAGTGCCAAGCTGGCGCAACCCGCCCTGCCTGAGCTGCCAAGCTCGCTTGATGAAGGCGATTTCTCACTCGACAAACATCTGGAAACCATCGAACGACAAGTAATCGAAAAGGCGTTGCAGGAAAGTCGCTGGAATCGCACCGCAGCTGCCCGCAAGCTTGGCATGAGCTTCCGGGTCTTCCGCTACCGGCTGAAGAAATTGAATCTGGACTAAGTGCTACTTGGGCAAAACCACACTCAGGAACGCAATTCTTTCGGCATCGAAAAAATCATGTGCTCTTCCACACCCTGCATTTCCAGTGGTGCAGCACCGCCAAGACTTTCAAGCCTGGCAATCACCTGCCTGACCAGGATATCCGGCGCTGAAGCGCCCGCAGTAACACCAACCCGATGTTTGCCCAACAGCCAGGCTGGATTGATCTGGTCAGCAGTATCGATCAGGTAAGCCTCGCACTTGCTGCGTTCAGCCAATTCCCGCAAGCGGTTGGAATTTGAACTGTTCGGCGAACCCACCACCAGCACCAAATCAGTTTCCAGCGCCAGTTGCTTGACCGCATCCTGACGATTCTGGGTGGCATAACAAATGTCTTTCTTGCGCGGGCCTTTGATTGCAGGGAAGCGCGCAAACAGCGCATCAATGATGCGCGAAGTATCATCCATCGACAAAGTGGTCTGCGTGACATACGACAGCTTGAGCGGATTTTTCACTACCAGCGCACTGACGTCTTCTTCATCTTCTACCAGATAAATTTTGCCGCCATTGCGCTCATCGTACTGCCCCATGGTGCCTTCCACTTCCGGATGAAAAGCGTGGCCGATCAACACACATTCTTCGCCGGCACGGCTATAGCGCTGCACTTCCATATGCACTTTGGTCACCAACGGACAAGTAGCATCAAATACCTTGAGCCCAAGCCGGTCGGCTTCGTCTTTGACTTCAATCGCTACCCCATGGGCACTGAACACGACGATGGGTTCGCGCGCATTGCTGTCGGCTTGGGGCACGTCTCTCAGCTCATCCACAAACACGGCGCCGCGCTGACGCAAGGTTTCCACGACAAACTTGTTGTGCACCACTTCGTGCCGCACAAAGATCGGTGCTCCATACAAATCCAGCGCACGGTTGACGATGTCGATGGCACGATCAACGCCGGCACAAAAACCGCGCGGATTGGCCAGCAAAATGGAAAAACGGTTCGACACTTCACTCATGATTGGAGCTCAACCTGCTGGGCTTGATGGACTTGATCGACCTGGTGAATGGTTGCAGTGAACACAATGTCTCGCCCGGCCAGCGGATGATTGAAATCGACTTCCACATATTGCTTGCCAACATGGGTGACACGCCCTGCCTGCTTGTTGCCACTGGCGTCACTAAACTCAATCATCAGATTTTCTGACAAGGCCAGGTCAGGCGGAAACTGGAAATGGGGAAAGCGCTGCTGGTTGTCAGGATTGATGACACCAAAGGCCTGCGATGCAGGAATCAGCGCCTCAACGGTGTCGCCGGCTTTCTTGCCGAACAATGCACGTTCAAAACCTGGCAGCATGTCGCCATTGCCTACCACGAGCGTGACCGGGCTGCGTTCAAAATTGCTGTCGATCACCTGGTGATCAACCAGCTTCAATGCAAAATGCAAAGTCACTTGCGAACCGGCGCCGATGGTGTCCGCTGCCAAGTGCAATGCAGGCACAGCAGGCTGGCGGTCAAGATCCCTCAATGCCAGTTTATTGTCGAAGGCCGCCTTAGCCATTGCGCACCCCGTGCAACAAGATATCGAGCCCCATCAGCGCCGCACCGCAGGAAATGGCAGCATCCGCCACATTGAAAGTGGCGAAGCGCCACTGGCCCGCATAGACACTGATGAAGTCGACAACATAACCCATCGTCACACGGTCATAGAGATTGCCAAGCGCGCCGCCCAGGATGAAAGCCAGTGCTACTGCCAGCAAGCGTTGCTGTTTGGGAAGTCGCCACAGCCATACGATCAGCACAACACTGATCACCACCGAAATCCCTCCCAAAAACCAGCGCTGCCAACCACCGGCACCGTAGAGAAAACTGAAAGCAGCACCATCATTGTAGGCCAGCAGCAAATCGAAACCGGTGAAAACGGCACGCGGAATGCCGAGTTCAAGATAGTGTGTGGAAAGCAGCTTGGTACATTGATCAACCGCGACAATGACGATTACCAGCAGCCACACACACCACAGCGGAATCTCTTTGCGGTTTTGTGTCATTCCAACGCCATCTGTCATTTGCCCGCTCCGAAAAACATTCTTGTCTTGTGCACATCAAGTGCAATCTGTTGCTGCAACTCGGCCAGCGTGGGGTATTTGAGTTCGTCACGCAGTTTATGCAGAAAGCTTACTGTGAGCACTGATCCATAGAGATCACCGTCATAGTCCAGCAAAAACACCTCCAATGATGCCTGCCGTGTGTCACTTACCGTGGGGTTGTAACCCAGGCTGGCCACACCAGGACGCCGCACGCCACTGTCATCAACCTGTACAACGAACACACCAGACAACGCCAGCTTGTTGCTGTGCAACGCGACATTGGCGGTAGGAAATCCGAGTTCACGGCCAAGCTTCTTGCCTTCGATGACTTTGCCGCTGATTGAATAGGGCCGCCCAAGATATCTGCTTACACGCTCGCAATCGCCATGATGAAGATGATGGCGAACAAGGGTGCTGCTGATGCGCTCATGACTGTCGAGACAGGGCGCCACCGCATTGACGGTAAACCCGCGCTCTGCCGACAGCTGTTGCAAAGTTTCAATGCTGCCCTTGCGATGATGGCCGAAGCGAAAATCCTGCCCGACTACAATGCCCTTCATGCCAAGACCTTCGATCAAGGTATGCAACACAAAATCTTCTGGCAGCTGTTTACTCGTTTCATGATCAAAGCGCAGACAATAGACCGCATCAATACCGAAGCCATCAAGAAACGCCACCTTGTCATGAAAGGCATTGAGTCGCGCGGGTGCCGTCGCTCCTGCAAAAAACTCTTCCGGCTGGGGTTCGCTCAAAATGACCAGCGTCGGCACTTGCAGGCGTGCAGCTTCAGCTTGCAGTTGGTGCAGGATAAGCTGATGACCCAAGTGCATGCCGTCACCATAGGCAAGTACGACGGCACAACTGCCCAATGCAGTTCTGGCTGCTGCCACGGAATGAAAAACCTCGATCATCAGCAAAGACCGCTATTCAAAAAGGCATTAGATGCGAAACGCCGCAAAAGCGCATCGGTGGCAGGATGAGAGGACATTACTTCGGGGAAAACGAAAATTTTCCGCATGTTACCGGCACTTACCCCTGCTTGCCAGCCGCCACAACAGTACGTCGGGCTTGACTTTTGGCCTCTCCAAAAGCATAGTGCACGCCTTTTTTCAAGCCGCCCAAGGTGGGATTCAGGGTGGATTGAAAAGCAAGCATCCGTTTACACCAATCATATAAATCATTGAGTTCAGGAGTTTCCCTTGGCCAATACCGTACAAGCCCAGAAGCGTGCCAAACAGGCCGAAAAACGTCGCCAGCACAATGCCAGTTTCCGTTCCATGGTTCGCACCTACCTGAAGAAGGTTATTGCTGCCATTGAAACCAAAGACTATGCCGCTGCTACCGCCGCCTACGTGGAAGCTGTGCCTGTTATCGACCGCATGGCCGACAAAGGCATCATCCACAAAAACAAGGCTGCTCGTCATAAAAGCCGTCTGAATGACTCTATCAAGGCTTTGAAAGTAGCTGCATAAGCGGCTTTACCCGCCAGTACGCGCTGCTGGCGGGACTACATGAACCGGCCCTGTGCCGGTTTTTTGTTGCCCGCTGTAAAGTGAGTCCGTGCCCGCTATACTTCATGCCGTTACTTTGACTGAGGGGTCGATAAACCATGAAAACACTTAAAAAACTGGCAATGACCGGTTTGGCCTTAGGCGGCCTGTTAACAACCTTGTCGGTTGTACAAGCCCATCACTCGTTCTCCGCCAGCTATAACCTTGACAAGAAAGTTGAAATCAAAGGCAAGCTGGTGCAATTGAATTTCCGTAATCCGCATTCCTCTGTAATGGTGATTGCTCCTGACGCCCAAGGTGTTGAGCAACGCTGGGGCATCGAATGGGGTGGCTCAACTGCGCTGGAACGCCAAGGGCTGACCCGCGACTCATTCAAAATCGGCGATGAAGTGATTGTGGTTGGTCAGCCAAGCCGTGATGAGAGCGACCATCGTCTGCGCATGCAGACCATTCGTCGCGTATCCGACAATTTCGGCTGGGGCCTGAAAGGCGAAAACTTTGATTGATCGTCAGACAGCAGCAAGAGACAGCGCAACCTGATGAGCGCAATGAACTTGTAAGCGCCGCCGCCGCCGAGACATGAAAAGAAAGCCGGGACTAGCCCGGCTTTTTTATGTCTGTTGAACTCAGTTCGCTACACAATCACTCGGATCCCATTTCTTGCCATCGGGCTCGCGTTTGAAATTGGTGCTGGTCAGAACCGGCTGGGTCAAATTGGCAGGATCTTCCAGTGTGGAAATGATGATCAGGTATTGGTCACCATTGTCCTCTTTGACCATCTCGTAGTATTCCGTCAATTTGGCGCCTTCACCATAAGGCACGCCATTTTTGCGCAAATAGCCTGGCGCCAACTGGGTGGTAATAACCTCCAGTGAACCATTTACGGCCGGACCGCCCGGGCGTTCGCGCTGCAGCTCCCAGCGCGCTTTGGAGACACCCTGCAAAGAGCCAGCGCCTACGGCATCCTGAGCAGGACCAAACTTGAACAGCCGCTTCTGTTTGCCTGCATCAGCCTCGACGCTGAGTACATTGTCGGCAGCCCAGGTGATATGCAAACGGGTCGGAATACGCATAAGGCCGCCGGCACCGTAAGCCTTGCAAACGTTGCCAGCTGCTGTGTCCTTGGCTGGATCCCACTCGTCGGCCTGCTTCTGTGCCGCCTGCGTAAGGTTGATACCAAGATAGTCACCGGCCTTGGCAGTCATCATGCGATAACGCCAGTCTTCGGTGACTACAGCCGCCCAGTAACCGGTAAGATCATGGGGCGACGCTGCCTTGGCGTTGGCCGGCCCCTGAGGTGGTTGAGCCACAGCAACACTCGCGTACAGGCCCAATGCAATTGCGAATCGGAACAATTTCATCATGGTCATTTACCTTGGGCAGTGCTGAGGTTTTTGTAAACAGCTTCGATGAACTGCGTCGTGGTCCAGAAGCCGGTGTCCGTGCCCCAGCGAGGGTCATAATCACGGGTGGGCTTGGCGGCCTTCACCTGTTCCAGTGTCATGCCCTTCTTGATCATGTCCTGGATACGGTCCCGGATGATGGTCAGCATCTCGCGATAGTTGATGACATCACCAATGTCACTGAGGCGACCATGTCCCGGTATCACCAGCGTGCCGCCATCCTGGCCATAGACCGGGATGATCAGATCAATGATGTTGTTGGCTGCCGCAATAATGCCCTGGATGCTTCCGCCGTTAGGCACATCAATAAACGGATAGGTTTTGGTAACGTAAACATCGCCGGCGGAAATCACATCGGACTGACGGAAATAGACAATGCTGTCGCCGTCGGTGTGGGCATTGGGTTGATGGATGATCCGAATGCCTTCGCCGTTGAACCAGAGATCTTTCTTCGGCGTGAAGTAGGTCAGGGTTGGCAATGCCGCCGAAGGAATTGCCGGCTGACCAGCGGCAGGTGGGGCCGTCATATGCAGCAAAGCATTTTCATGCGCAATGATCTGCGCGCCTGCACCTGCGTCAGAGATATCACCACCAACGTTACCACCTGACACGGTCATGCCCGCCGCTCTCAGCTTGGCGTTGCCGCCGGTATGATCGCCGTGGTGATGAGTATCGATGATGTAACGTATTGGGCCTTTGGAGAGCTCACGGATCCTGGCGAGGATCTTGTCCGATAATTCGGCATATTGAGTGTCAACTATCAACACCCCATCAGAGCCGATCTGCACTGTGATGTTGCCACCTTCTCCCACCAGCATGTAGATGTTGTCGCGCACGCGCAGGGCTTCGATTTTCACCTTGCTGAAATCTCGTTGTTGGGCGTAGCTGGTGCCAGCCAACAACATTGTCAGCGTCAGCAACAAACCACGTTTGCAAAATTTGGAAACAGATAAGGATTGCATCGTCTTCGTCTCCATTAACGTGGCGCAGGAACAGGCAAGGAACGGATCACCTTGACGTATTCGGGATACATGGTGGCTGCACCGCCCATGGCAGCTTTGTAGGGAATACCGTGGGTTTCAGCGAAGATTTTCACATCTTCGTTGGTGCCCGGCAGATGGTGCGGGATATAGCCGGGGGCACGCACCATTTCCACCACACTGTCGCAGGGATAATTGGCAACCTGGTTGTCGACGCTGTAGCGATAGTCACGATTACGAATGAAGGGTTCTTCGAGATAGAGCGGATCGTTGACCACTACGGTCCACGTCAGCACATCACCATGACGAATGAAATGTTCAGTGACAGTGGCCATGTCGCTGCGAGCTGCACCATTGCGCCGCAACCAGCCTTCTTTCAAATGCGTGGTATGTATCGTCAACACCTGCCCATCCCACTGGCCGGTAGAGAAGCCCATCGAAGTATGCTGTGCATATTCGGGCGGATGTTCACGACCATCCATCCAGATCGTGCGGCGGGTTTGCCACGCAAAATGCTGCAGGTGCAGCGCAATCAGTTTTTCGGTGATGGGATCGCGCTCTTCCCAGATGCGGATATCTGCAAAACTGTTCGCATAATCCGATGGATGTACACGGCATTGGTATTCCGGCAACGCGATCAGGGAGGCATTCCACGTTAACGCACGCATGCGATCAGCATCATTGATCGGCAAGCCGCCGTAGTCGCCCAGCTCAGGGCCAGGGAAGCGGTCTGGCCAGTCCTCACCATAAGTGCCAGCCCACACACCGGCAATATTCTTTTCTGCGAATGCAGCTGGCGTCAGCAAACAACTGCCGGCAGCGGTTGCGAGCAATAGCACACCGCGTATGAATAAATTCATGGAGAGCCCCTCTGATGACATGCAAATCTTGTTATTGGCAGGATTCTTGGACCCCGCTTTGATATTGCAAGCAAACTTACCGGCTGCAGTTGGAGACTGTCAACGCAAGTACACCAGTCAGAGGGGAAATATAGGGGAGTTTGCGACTACAGCAGCGCGAGGTTGTCGCGGTGGATCAGCTCGTGATCCCCTTCGTAACCCAGGATACTGAATATCTGCTCGCTGGATTTGCCGAGGATAAGTACGGTTTCATCATAGTCGTAATTGACCAGACCGTTTGCCACCGCTTTGCCACTTTCATCGTGACAAGCCACCAGGTCGCCACGCTTGAACTGACCACTGACTGACTTCACACCCACGGGCAGCAGAC
>CANCGR010000088.1 GCA_947377625.1 Gammaproteobacteria bacterium
CCGAGCACCCGTTCATGAGTTCGTACTATTCGCTTATTTAATGCAGTTTTAAACTGCACTCGAAAGAGGGATTCGCCATGAAGATGAAGGGGACGTCTTCGGCCATGGATGGCCGAAGATAGCCAACAGGGACGTACTCGTGGCGGTCCCCGTAATCTTTATGGCGAAGACCGACAGCGATGAACTGAGTTCTTAAAACCCAAAGAAAAAATCAAGAAGCTTTCAAATGCAACTCAAGCTCAGCGTAATTGGCCGCAACCTCAGGCGCCACCTGCGGCACATCCTCCCGCACTACCATGCAATTCCTGCCACGCCCCTTCGCCTCATACAACGCCTTGTCAGCCTCATTGATCATGCGGTTGAAATCCAGCACCGGCGACTTCGGCAACACTGACACCAAGCCAATGCTCGCCGTCAAACAAGGCGACACCGTTGACCCCGCATGCTTGATCTGTGCTTCCGCCAGCTTCTGGCGAAACTGCTGCATGATGCGTTCAGCCTGCGCCGTGCTGCAATTGGGCAGCAACACTGCGAACTCCTCGCCCCCGTAGCGCGCCACCAGATCCAGCGGCCGCTGACCAACTTTGCGCAATATGCGGCCCACTTCCGCCAGACACTGGTCGCCTTTGATATGGCCATGGGTGTCGTTGTACCTTTTGAAAAAATCGATATCGATCACTGCCAGCGCGATGCGTTGCTGTTCGCGATTGCAATGCGACCACGTGCGCGACATGTGATCCATCAGCGCGCGACGATTCCACAAGCCGGTCAGCTGGTCATGGTTGGCCTGGAACTTGAGTTCCCACTCCATCAGAAAACGTTGACGTTCGTTGTATTCCAGATTGTAGGCCGCCAGTGCCGCCACGACGTTCGCCATCAGCAATATCATCACCGGATACAAGACCTTGGCTTCGAAGCCGCCTGCACCAACCACTGCAGCCACCAGATTGCACAAAAACAACAAGCCGCTGATGACGATGGCGTGCCAGAAGCGCAAGCCAAAACAGAAGTAAATGAAAAAGGTCAGACAGGCGTAAATGACCAGCGGCGTCTGCAGACCATCACGCACGCCGAACCATTGATTTTCCACGAACGCGATCGGGCCGCAGTTCAAGGCTACTGCAATGCTCAGCGGCTCCAGCCAGCGCTCAGGCAAATGCCCGTAGCAAACGCCGATCATGGCGAACATCAGTGTGCCACTGATCAGCGAGCGCACCGGCACCATGAAGTTGGAAAATCCGAGGCCGTTGCTGAAAAAATCGATGACCAGAAACGTGAGGCCAAACAAACACATCAGGATCAAGCTCAACCGTAGTTGACGTGCGCGCTCATGCGACAGCGACAGACGAAAATCCTGTTCCAGCAGCGCATCGTCAAAGCGCAGCGCGCTGAAGCCCTGGTTGAGCTGCATTCTGTATGCTGATTCTTCTCTTGAAAAATGATGGTGCTTCAAGTGAGTAGCCCCTCGCCGACCCAGCGCTCAATCTGCGCCGGCATGGTTGCCAGCGTTTTTCCTGCGTGTTCTTGTGGGTATTAACGACAAAGGCCGGCTTCCACTTGAGCAGGAATGCAGCACGAACTGGCGGGGGAACTACGTGAATTTACCGGGGTAATCCGCTGAAACGAGGAATCAGGACGCGGCAAGGCCGCCTTTGAGTTCAGCTTCCACTTTTTGCAACAACACAGCCGGTTTGAACGGTTTGGCGAGGAAGTTGCCAGCCATCAGAATATTGGTCTCGGCAATATCTTCAATGTAACCGGAGATAAACAGGAAGCGGGCATTGGGTTTGCGCTCCAGCCACAACTTCGAGAACTCTGGCCCGCTCAAGCCCGGCATTACCACGTCACTGACGATCAGATCGACATCAGCCAATGCTTCATTTTCCAGCACTTCTTCGGCGCTGCCGGCCTGACTGGCCTGGTAGCCGGCAAATTCCAGCACGCGCACGATCAAGCCGCGCACGTTGGCATCATCATCCACCACCAGAATGCGGCCACGCTTGCCACCGGTATCGGCACTTGCCGCTGTTTGCTGCTGCGGCTTCGATTCTTCTTCGACACTGGGCAGAAAAATATGGAACACCGTGCCGTGCCCCACACTGGTCTCTACCTGTATGCCACCTTTCACCTGCGCCACCATGCCGTAAACCACCGCCAGCCCGAGGCCCGAACCCTGGCCCTGCGCCTTGGTGGTGAAGAAGGGTTCAAAAATGCGCTCAAGCACTTGGCGACTCATGCCAATGCCTTCGTCATGAATGGTGAGCTGCAGATAGTCACCGTTTTCAATCTGCACTGGCGTAAAACTTTCCCAACCCGGTCGCACCGGCAGTGGTGCATCGGTCTTGGTGAAATCACTGGTTTCGATGCGCAGCTTGCCACCCTGGGGCATCGCATGACGCGCATTGACTGATACGTTAAGAATAATCTGTTCAAGCTGGGTCGGGTCTTCCTTGATAAGGCAGGTGGCACGCAAACCCGTTTCCAGCGCAATGTCTTCACCGAGTGTGCGCTGCATGATGGGCCGCAGTTGCTCCAGCATGGTGTTGGCATTGAGCACTTCCGGCACAATTTTCTGGCGACGGCTGAACGTGAGCAGCTGACGGGTCAACGCAGCGGCTTTCTCGGCCGACTTGTCGATCAACTCCAGATGGCGTCCGCGACCCAGCAATTGCGGCATTTCCTGCGCCAACACATCACACGAGCCTTTGATCACGGTGAGAATATTGTTGAAGTCATGGGCGATGCCGCCGGCCAGCATGCCGGCCGTTTCCATGCGCTGCGACAAGCGCAGCTGTTCGCTCAAATGCCGCAACTCACTGACATTGCGATGCGCGGCAGCGAAGGCAATGACTTCGCCTTGTTTGTTTCTCAGCGGAAAAACGAGTACGGAGACCTGAACCTGATGCCCATCCTTGTGCCTGGACTGTCCGGTGGCCAGTCTTACCGCATCACCTTGCAACAGTCTGGCAAACATTTCCGGTTCTACTACGCTGTAGTTGTTGGCCGCGATAAATGAGGCATGGCGACCAATCGCCTCTTCCATGGTGTAGCCATACAAACGCTCTGCCCCTTTGCTCCAAAACTCAATGAAGCCATTGATGCTGGTCCGGAAAATTGCATCTTCCGACGTGTTGATGATGGCGGCCATCTGTTCAAGGAACAGCTCGTTGTGTTTCTTGACTGTGATGTTCTCCAGCATCACCAGACGATGCACCACCTCACCGCTGTCTTCACGCAGTGGCTCGGAGCGCCCCTTGAACCAGAACAGTTCACCGTTTCTGGCGACATAGCGCTTTTCAAAACTGAGCACCACGTTGCTCTGTTTGGCGTGGTTGAACAGGACATTGGTCATGACCATGTCTTTGTGATAAGTGAAGTCGTCAACCGACAGACCCACCATTTCATCGCGGCTATAGCCCAGCAAATCGCAAAAAATCTGGCTGACATCCACAACAATTTTTTGTGGAGACACAATGACGAACGCAATGCCGCTTTGGTCGAACAAATGGCCAATGGCCGCGCTGGCCCACAAACCCTTGATGGTGAGCTGCTCACTCATGGCATTGGTCGTCCATGCCTCAAGCCAAGTTGCTGCTCGATGCGATCAATCAGTTCATCGGGCTTGAAGGGTTTGAGCAACAGGCTGTTTTTGCTGAACTGGTCAGGAAACCGCGATTCATCGAAGTAACCCGACATGAACAGGAAGTTTGCCGCCGGATGGTGTTGCAGCCATATTTTTGCAAATTCAGGCCCATTCATTTTGGGCATGACCACATCGGAAAGAATGAGGTCCACGACCGGCTGCGGTTGCATTTCCAGTACTTCGCAGGGATTGCCGGCCTCTGTCACTTCGAATCCGGCCGCCACCAACATCTCCACAATCAACGACCTGACATCCGCATCGTCTTCAATGATGAGTATGCTGCCCTTGCTGCGTTTGACTACCACCGGTTGCACACTGCGCACCGGGTCTTCGCTGCCGTAGCTTACCGGCAAAAATATCTGGAAGCTGCTGCCATGGCCTGGCCTGCTTTCCACATTGATGGCACCGCCGCTTTGCAGCACGATGCCATAAACCACCGCCAGACCCAGCCCGGTGCCCTCGCCTTTGGGCTTGGTGGTGAAGAATGGCTCGAAGATGCGGGCCAGCACTTGCGAGTCCATGCCGGTGCCATTGTCCTTCACGGTGACTCTGACGAAGTGGCCCTTGTACAGCGGCAACGGGTAGAGCTCACAGGGGCTTGCCACCGGCAGCGGCACTGTGCCGCGGTAATCCACATCGTCAACCGCGACGGCGATAGTGCCGCCCATCGGCAACGCATAACGCGCATTGATGCACAGATTGAGCACGATCTGCTCAAACTGGGTCGGGTCTTCCAGAATTTTGCAGCTTGAATGGAATTCAACATGCAGCTCGATTTTTTCGCCGAGCGTGCGCAGCAGCATCGGCATGAATTCCTGCAGTAATTCCACTGGATTGATCAGTTGCGGTTTGATTGGTTGTTTGCGGCTGAACGCCAGCAATTGCCGGGTCAGCCGGCTGGCCTTGTCGGCCGAACGATCAATCAGTTCCAGATATTGCTGCAGCGGCGAGGCGGCAGGAATGTCGCGCACCAGACCGCAACAAGCGCCCTGGATCACGGTAAGAATATTGTTGAAGTCGTGGGCGATGCCACCGGCCAACAGCCCGGCTGTCTCCATGCGCTGCGAGTGCCTGAGCTGCTCTTCCAGCAACTTGAGCTCGCCGACATCTCGATGCACACCGGCAAACGCCACGGTGGTGCCGGTTTCGTCAGTCAACGGGCACAGCTGCACCGACACATTGATCAGATGCCCGTCCTTGTGCCGGGTAAGACCAAAAGGATCCGAGACAACCTCGCCACGCATCAAGCGCAGCGGTACATCGCGAATTTTGGATTCCTCATTGTTCACTACCAGAAAATTGGGGTGCGTATTGAGCACTTCTTCCGCGCTATAGCCATAGAGCTGCTCCGCGCCCCGGCTCCAGTACTGGATGACGCCCTGCGTGGTCATGCGAAAAATGGCATCGTCTGATTGCTCAACGATGGCTGCCATCTGCTCAAGCTGCAGCTCGTTCTCTTTTTCACTGGTACAGTTTTCCACCATAACGACACGGTGAATCACCTCACCATTGTCATCCAGCACACCGGCACTACGAACTTTGACCCAGATGCTGCCGCCACTTTTGGTGAGGTAGCGTTTTTCATACTGATGGGTGTCTTCTGCCGACGCGTGATTGGCAAAACTGTACTTGGTCATGTCCCGGTCTTCGGGATGGGTGATTTCAATCACGGTCTTGCCGAGCAATTCTTCGAGCGTATAGCCCAGCAATTTGCAGAACGTGGAATTGGCATCAAGAATGATGCCGCCCACACTCACCAGGTTAAAACCCAGATCGCTGGCATCGAACAGCCGCGTCACCGAGACACTGGTCCAAAGCTCACTTATTTGAGGGTGGGTACTCATGCTTGGTTCAAGTTCATCACTCTGGGATCAATGTCATTATGCTATAAGCTCCAGCCCAGCACTCAGGTATCGACCGGATACGGGAAATGCTGAAGTCCTGGAACAGCGACACGCCGCCACGCTTACCAACCAGATTGCTGCCTGCAAACACCCGCTAGTCCGGGTTGCCTGTCGCTATGGGCCGACCGGCGTCGGTGATCCATTCGCTCCAGGAACCTGCATAAAGCGCCGGCAGCGGCAGCCCGGCAGCCGCCATCGCCAGAATGTTGTGACAAGCCGTGATGCCCGAGCCGCAGTAACACACCACAGGTTTACTGCTGCCGATAGCAAGGCCGAATTTTTCACGCAACGCCTGCGCGGAACGGAAGCGACCATCGGTTTGCAGATTCATGCTGAACGGTGAACAGTGAGCGCCGGGAATGTGACCCGCGACAGGATCAATCGGCTCCACCTCGCCTTTGAAACGCGGCAACTCACGAGCATCCAGCAACAACTGCCTGGCGCCATCGACCTCACTGGCCAGCAACAGTTGCACGAGTGCCGTGCTGCTTGAATAGTGATCAGTGGCGGCAGCAACCGCAGCCGGCAACGCTTGCGTCACCGGCAAACCCGCCGCCGACCACTCCTGCCAGCCACCATCGAGCACCGCCACTTTGTCGTGCCCTATCCATTTGAGCATCCACCACATGCGTGACGAGCTGGCGCCACCGCCATCGTCATAGAGCACCACCAGGCTGTCGGGGCTGATGCCCAAACTGCACACGGTAGCAATCCAGTCAGCACGCGCCGGCAACGGATGACGACTGGTCTTGCCGTCCACATGCGGTGCACTGAGCACACGGTTCACGTCGATAAAACGGGCGCCGGGCACATGGCCCTTGTCGTAAGCCAGTTGCCCGTGCGTTGGGTCCATCAGTGCATAGCGACAATCAAACAAGCGCAGCGCCGGGTCAGACAAGTGCGCATGCAGTTCAGTGGCGGTTATCAAGGGATGCAACATCAAATACTCCTTTGCCAGATTTTGAATTCCACAAGCGAACAGTTTATAAGGAATACTCTACACTCGCCTGTCTGAAGCAACCATCCTCGAGGACAATAACAATGAACAACAAAGTCTGCGCCCCACTGTGCTTGCTGCTTGCTGGTGCCGGCATGCTAACCGCCTGCAGCCCGGCGCCCGATCACAATGCCGCCGCCCTGACTGAACTGAAAGACCAAGTGGCCACATTGGAAGCCCGCGACCAGATACGCGACCTGTTTGCCAATTACGGCCGCACGCTCGACAGCCGCGACTTCAAGGCCTTCGGCCTGCTCTATGCCAAAGACAGTGAATATGTGGGCGGTGGTGGCGCCGCTGCACATGGCGCGGCAGAAATTGAAGCGCAGCTCGAAACCGTGCTTAAAGCCAATGCGTCCGGCGCCAACCTGCATGTGTTCTCCAATGAAAAAATAGATGTGCACGGCGACAGCGCCACTGCGCTGAGCCGTGGTGCTTTCTATGTGCAGGATGCAGCGGGCCAGCCAACCGCGCTGATCTTTGCCACCTACAAGGATGAACTGGTGCGTGAAGACGGCCAGTGGAAGTTCAAACGCCGCGAAGTAATCGGCGACATCCCCGGCCCTTCCAATGAAGAAAAAATCGGCATGCCTTTGCCCAAGCTCAGCGGTGATTGGGTGATCAGTTCCAGCGTGGGTGGCAAGACGCCAATCACCGTGTACTGCACGCTGGTACAACAGCGATCAAACCTCACCGGCACCTGTACACCCGAGATGGCGAAACCCACACCGAGCGCCCTCACCGGCGATGTCAGCGCATGGCGCGCACGCTGGGGCTACAACGTGGTATTCAACGGCAAACCCGGCCGTGTTGATTTCACCGCCAGCAAGATGACCGAGACAACACTGGAGGGAAGCTTGTCACTTTCCGGCACTGTGGCGCCGTTTACTGCCACCAAAAAGTAAGCGGCGTTTGCCTCGCTCAATGGCGGCAATTCAACTACAATGCCGCCCGCCAAAGTGTTACTGGACAGTGTTATGGAGAGGTGCCGGAGTGGCCGAACGGACCTGACTCGAAATCAGGCGGACCTGCAAGGGTCCCTAGGGTTCAAATCCCTACCTCTCCGCCAATTTCCTGCGTCGCTACAGAACCCACATGATTCTTCAAGCTGACCAACTGCCGCATGCCGATATCTACCGCATCCTGATCGGCAGCATCACGCCGCGCCCCATCGCCTGGGCCGGTACCCGCAGCAAGAGCGGCATCAACAACCTCGCACCCTTCTCGTTCTACAACTGCTTCAGCGCCAAGCCTCCCATCGTCGGGTTTTCTACTATGCCGCGCCCGGACGGCCGCAAGAAAGACACATTGCAGAATGTGCTTGATACGCGCTGTTTCACGCTTAATGCTGCCAGTTATGAACTGGTGAAACAGATGAGCAAGAGTGCGGCAACGCTGGAGCCTGATGAAGACGAGTTTGCTTATGCTGGCCTGACTGCCGTGCAGGCGCCGCATATCAATGCGCCTTATGTGAAGGAAGCGTTGCTGGTATTCGAGTGTGAGTTGCGTGAAGTGATCAGCTTTGGCGATGAACCTGGCGCGGGCAATTTGATTCTGGGTGAAATCAAACATTTGATGATTGATGACAGCATTTATCAAAATGGCCGGATTGATTTTGAGAAGCTTGATCCTGTTGGGCGTCTTGCTGGTAACTGGTACAGCACTATTCGGGACAAGTTTGAGTTGGAGCGTGGGTAGTTTTTTTCTGCTCTGATCGTAGTCGCAGTCGGTCTTCGCCATGAAGATT
>CANCGR010000089.1 GCA_947377625.1 Gammaproteobacteria bacterium
ACACTTAAAAATGCCGAGCGCTATATAACGCCTGAACTCAAAGAATACGAAGACAAGGTCCTGAGCGCCGGCAGTCGTGCGCTGGCGCGTGAAAAAGCGCTGTATGACGCACTGCTGGATACGCTTGCAACTGACTTGGCGGCACTGCAGGACACCGCCTTCAGCCTGGCCGAGCTCGACGTGCTCCACAATTTTGCCGAACGCGCCAACGTGCTTAACCTGTGTTGCCCTGAACTGACTGATGTCGTTGGCATTGCCATCACTGGCGGCCGGCATCCGGTGGTCGAGCAAGTCAGCCAGTCGGCTTTCATCGCCAACGATCTTCAGTTCAATGATGATCGCCGCATGCTGATCATCACCGGCCCCAACATGGGCGGCAAATCCACTTACATGCGCCAGAACGCGCTGATTGTGCTATTGGCCCATACCGGTTGTTTTGTGCCGGCCGAAGCCGTGCGTATCGGGCCGGTGGACCGCATCTTTACCCGCATCGGCTCCTCCGATGACCTGGCCGGCGGTCGTTCAACCTTCATGGTGGAAATGACGGAAACCGCCAATATTCTGCACAATGCCACCGCCTCTTCGCTGGTCTTGATGGACGAGATCGGGCGCGGCACCAGCACCTTCGACGGGCTGGCACTGGCCTGGGCCAGCGCCGTGCATATTGCGTCAACGCTGAAATCACTGACCTTGTTCGCCACCCATTATTTTGAACTGACCGCCCTGCCCGATGATTTCGCCGGCGTGGCCAATGTGCATCTGGATGCCACCGAGCACGGCGATGGCATCGTGTTTCTGCATACCGTCAAACCCGGCCCGGCCAACCAGAGTTATGGATTGCAGGTCGCGTTATTGGCCGGCATTCCGCGCCAGGTAATCGCACAAGCCCGTAAAAAGCTGGATCAGCTGGAAAAAGACGAAGGTTTCAAAAGCGGGATTAGCGCGCAGCAGAACCATATCCAGAACGACCTGTTTGCCTCGCTGCCAAGTCACCCGGCGCTGGACATGCTCGACGAGACCGACCCGGACCAGCTAAGCCCGCGTCAGGCGCAGGAACTGCTCTATCGCCTCAAAGGCTTGCGTAAATCCTGACACGTTGGCAGTTCATAACATTCACAGGTTGCTGGTAGAATTCGCGGCCTTGAGGATGTGGGCGCCTCTATGTGCCCCTTCCCACCCCGATTCAGCTTCAGGAGTTGCAAGATGACCTTTATCGTTGGCGAGAACTGTATCAAATGCAAACACATGGACTGTGTGGAAGTGTGCCCGGTTGACTGCTTTTACGAAGGCCCCAACATGCTGGTGATCAACCCGGACGAGTGCATTGACTGTGCACTGTGTGAACCGGAGTGCCCGGTGGATGCCATCTTTGCAGAAGACGAAGTGCCGGAAGACCAACTGCAATTCATCGCTCTCAACGCTGAACTGGCTAGCGGCTGGCCCAACATTACCGAAATGAAGGCCGCGCCCGCTGATGCGGAACAGTGGGATGGCGTGCCGAACAAGATCAATCTGCTAGAACGCGACTGGCCGGCTAAATAAGCGATAAATCCGGCAAGCGCTCAGGGTTCTTGCAGATGGTCGATAACAAAACCATCGCGTTCCATCATGCGCCTGAGCTTGCCCAAGGCTTCTATCTGCAATTGGCGCACGCGTTCGCGGGTGATGCCAACGTCAATACCGACTTGCTCGAGCGTGCCATCATCATGGCCTTGCAAGCCGAAGCGGCGCACCACCACGGCACGATGACGTTGTGACAATTTGCCCAGCCACACCGCTACATTGGCCTTGATGTCCTGTAATTCCAGAATCTGGTGCGGCTCGCTGGTTTTGCCCGCGGAGATGCTGTCAACCAACGACGAGTCGCCATCTTCGCTCTGGGTTTGATTGAATGAACCTATCTTGAAATGCAAACCCTGCAGTCGTCTTACTTCCTTCACCGACTTGCCGGTTTTTTGGGCGATTTCCTGCTGGGTGGGGTCGCGACCATGCAGTTCCCGCAACTGCTCGCCGGCTTTCACACAACCGTGGATGTCTTTCATCACATGGATGGGGTAACGAATGGTCTGGGCATGATTCATCAAGGCGCGGTCGATCGATTGCTTGATCCACCAGGTGGCATAGGTGGAAAAACGGTAGCCCAGCTCCGGATTGTATTTTTCAACCGCCCTGATCAAACCAAGATTACCTTCTTCCACCAGATCCAACAGACATAGACCGCGATTCTGATAGCGTTTGGCGATGGCAACCACCAGACGCAGGTTGGATTCAATCATCTTGTTCTTGCTGGTGTGCGAGCCTGCTACCACTTCCCTCGCCAGTTGCACTTCCTGTTCAACATTCAATAACGGGATATAGCCAATTTCATTGAGATAGAGCGTGGTGGCATCAAGGGAAGGTTCGTCGGCTCGTTCGTCTGCACGATAGCTGCGCAGATCTTCAGCCTCGGAAGCTGCCTGTAGCTCGGCAGAACCTTCCTGGCCATTGCCTGGATGATCATTCGCTTCCCGGCCACCACCGTCCTTGTTACGACTGCTGGCAGCGTCATCATCGAAGCCGCGAGTGATGGAATTATTGCGCCCCAGCTCACGACGATCAGCGGCGGCAGTTCCCGAGCGACTATCGGCAGAGGTCCCGGGGTGCATGTCCCCGGGACTATTGCCGTCAACGGCCACGGCGCTGGGGGCAGCATGCTTTTCCTTTTTTGTATTGTGCTTTTTTTCAGTGTGCCTTTCGTTATTTCCGAAGAATTTCATGAAAATCCCTTTTTGAAAATATTCTTTTTAGTCTTGGCGCCAAACCAAAAGTTCCGCCGCGAAAAACTGTTGGTGAAATAGAAAATTCTCCAAGTCTGCCTTCGGGTTGGCGCTGTTTTTACAGATTTTTTCTTTCAATCAAGCTTTCGAAAACCCCTGCATTTTTTACTTTAATCACATGCATTCCAGAATTCGTTTCCGCTTGCAGTATAGTGAAGACTTTAAGATATGCAAAAATTATTTTAATGCCGGCAAATACAACAGAGGGTCACTGGGTTTGCCATCAACCCTGATCTCAAAATGCAGCATGTTCTTGTCAATGCCGCTGGATCCGAGCTCGGCAATTTTCTGGCCCTTGCTCACCTTGGTCTTCTCGCCCACCAGCAAGGCACGGTTGTGCGCATAGGCACTCAGGAAGCGGTCATTGTGCTTGATGATGAGCAGGTTGCCGTAACGCAGCAAGCCGCTGCCTGCATAGACCACTTCGCCGTCAGCCGCCGCCAATACCGGGTCGCCTTCCTTGCCGGCAATGTCGATGCCCTTGCTGTTGGCGCCTTCTTCTGAAAAGCGGCCAACTATCGTGCCGCGATAAGGCCAGTTCCAGTTCACATCGCCGGTGCCGGAAAAAGCGGCTACTGCTTTGCTGCCGGAGGATGGCGCTGGTGTTGCTGCAGTGCCGGGAACTGCAGCGGTTGGAGCAGGCACAACTTTCGGAGCTTCAAGCCCAGCCTTGTTTGCTGTTACCGGCGCTGCAGCAACATCATTGGCGGCGGGCAACTCCGTGCGGGTGATTTGCGAAGCCCCGCCCGATGAATCCGGCAATGGCGTGCGTCGCAGCCCGCCGATGTTGCCGGCCGGTTTTACTACTACAGCACCACTGTCATTGGCTTCCACTCTGGGAGCAGCGGCAATGGCGCTGCTGCCTGCACCGGCTTTGTTGCTGTAACCACGCAGATCAACCGTGAGCTTCTGGCCAGGCGTCAGCGTATAGGGTTCCTGCAAATTATTGGCACGGGCTAGCGCCGCGAAATCGAGGTCATACATCCAGGCCACTGCATAAAGTGTTTCGCCGTCATTGACCAAGTGCTGGCGGCCAGCGTTGAGAAACAACGGTTCACCGGCCTGATCAATAGGCGGCTTATAAGGACTGCCACAGCCGGCCAGCAGCATGACCAACACCAACAAACTACCTGATTGATACCGCATTGACTGAACCTTGATTTTGAGAATTCGACGTTGTGGATTGAGTATAGTGACAGACACCTGCGCTATTGTAATGGCTGCGCCGGCAGGTGTAATCGCATGTCACCGCCAACTGGTTTAACTTGGACGCAAATTTACAGGTCCTGACGGTATTTACCATGACACTTCCGCTGGTTTTGGCCTCTTCCTCTGTCTACCGACGCATGCTGTTGCAGCGCTTGCAGTTGCCTTTTGTGTGGGCCAGTCCTGATATCGATGAAACTCCGCTGGCCAACGAAAATGTGCAGACCATGACTTTGCGGTTGGCAACAGCAAAAGCGCAGGCCTTGGCAGCAAAGTATCCAGACGCCTTGATCATCGGCTCGGATCAAGCGTGCGTGCTCGCAGGCGAAACCACCATCATGGGCAAGCCCGGCTCTTTCGAAAAGGCGCGCGAGCAATTGCTGGCATGTAGCGGTCGCAGCGTCAGTTTCCATACCTCACTGGTGTTGCTGAACTCTCACACCGGTAACTGCCAAAGCAGTCATGATGTCTTCACGGTGATGTTTCGCTCGCTCAGTGATACCGAGATTTGCCGCTATCTGGAGTTGGAACAACCCTACGATTGCGCCGGCAGCTTCAAGGCCGAAGCTTTGGGTATTGCCTTGTTCGAGCGTATGGAAGGCAATGACTTCCACAGCTTGATCGGTCTGCCGTTGATCAGTTTGTGCCACTTGCTGCGAGCGAACGGCATCGACCCTCTCGGCACCTGACAACCAGCCTTGTTCTATTGAGTTGCTAGTCGGCTTAGCGCTTGCGTGAATTGCGCATCGTAGGGCGCTTCCACTGTGATGCTCTTGCCATCACCCGGATGCGGAAACTGTAATTTGGCTGCATGCAGAAACATACGATTGCTGCCTGAGCGCTGCTGCAGCTTCAGGTTTTCCTGTGCTGAATATTTGTCATCTCCCAACAAAGGACACCCAATGCTGGCGGCATGCACCCTGATCTGATGGGTACGCCCCGTCAGTGGTCGTGCTTCTACCAGCGTGGTTTGATGCAGCTTGCGCAAGATCGAGAATTCGGTCGACGCATCCTTGCCGTCTTCGTCAATTTCCACCATGCGCTGGCCCCCACGTTCCGGCTGCCTTAGCAACGCCGCGTCCACACGTTTGACCTTGGCAGGCCAGTTGCCGGTAACGATAGCGTGATAGGTTTTGCGAACGGTGTGATCACGAAAGGCATCCATCAAGGCTCGCCGCGCCTTGCCGGTTTTGGCAAGCAGCAGGCAACCGGAGGTGCCTTTGTCGAGCCGATGCACCAGCTCCAGTCCCGGCCACTGCGGGAACAGTTGCCGCAAGGCTTCAATCACCCCCAGCTTGGCGCCAGTACCAGCATGCACGGCCAACCCGGCCGGCTTGTTGAGCACCAGCAGGCAGTCGTCTTCGAACAATATTGAGTCGGTAAGCCGCTCGGCCAGCTGCTTGCCCGGCACTGGCGCTTGCCCCGCTTCGGCGGTACGCACAGGTGGAATCCTGACCTTGTCGCCAGTATTAAGCCGGGTATCGGGCTTGGCGCGCTTGCCATTGACCCTCACCTCACCCTTGCGAATTATTCGGTAAATCAAGGTCTTAGGGACGCCCTTCAGTTTCCCGAGCAGGAAGTTGTCCAAGCGTTGCTCGTCCTTGTGCTCGGCCACTTCCACTATGACGACCCCGGGCTTCGCCGCCTCAAGGCGCACTGCAGAAGCTACTTTGTCCATCGCTGACCCCAGTACCGGAAAAAGGCGAGTATACGGGAGGTTGGGCAGCCAATCCCAATATGAGACAAATGTGAGGAAATGCTGATAACAGTTTGAAGCAGCTTGGGTTAACTGCTATATTGCCGAGGCATTTTTTGCTGCGCTCCTGCGTAAACACCCCGGGCCTGTGCCAATAACGCATAGCTTTTTTCACCCGGCATGACGAAGCATTGCAGCAGCAGAATTTGCACATGAAACGGTTGTACTGATGGTCGTACCGAATGGCACGAAGCAAGTAGTACAAATTAAGTAATACCCATTAAGCAGTACAAAAACTCAAGCAGCACAGCGTTAACCCTTCACCCGCACAAGCCAGGCATGTCACCTGCACCGTTGCACAGCAGCGGACTGATTCCCCAAACAGACTTATGAGGAGCGGATCAGAAGCCGGAACAAGCACAGGCCAGGGTCTCGATCACGACATCGGACCCACCCTCGGGCAAGGATTTACACTGACTGCACATAAAGAAATTAATCCCGGGCAACACCCGGCAACCAGCAAGATATCCGTGTCGCTAACATCAGAATGCGACAGGATAGGTATGCACAGGTATAGAACAAGTACAGATTGGCGCCAGACCCTGAACCAGACGCTGGACTTTTTGTTAGATGCAAAAGTCGTATGCGCGAGCCAGGGACAACCAATCTGGATACGGTCGAAAGACCACGAACTATTGTGATTGAAGCAGAGCGCACATTACGCCCCCTGCAGAACTTTTGATGAAAAGTGTGAGTGGTAGCGGTGTATTTCACCTGCCATTAACTGACAAAGAAAAGTGAATCAAAACCAATAGATCGGGATTTGATCCTGACAAGCATCACTGCATGCATCATGCTTAGGTGAGCCGAGTGTTTCCCGTTTACTGACGGAAAACACATATGAAACGCATTCTAGTAAACGCCACGCAAAAAGAAGAACTGCGGGTTGCCTTGGTCGATGGACAACGTCTGTACGACCTCGACATTGAAAACCGCAACCGGGTTCAGAAAAAAGCCAACATCTACAAAGGCCGCATCACGCGGGTTGAACCCAGCCTCGAAGCTGCCTTCGTCAACTACGGCGCCGACCGCCACGGCTTCCTGCCGCTCAAGGAAATCGCCCGCGAGTACTATCGCAAAAATGCCTCCGAGAATGGTCGCGGCAACATCCGCGATCTGATCGCTGAAGGCACTGAAGTCATCGTGCAGGTGGAAAAAGAAGAGCGCGGCAACAAGGGCGCGGCGCTCACCACCATGATCTCGTTGGCTGGCCGCTACCTGGTGCTGATGCCCAACAATCCACGCGGTGGTATTTCCCGTCGCATCGAAGGCGATGACCGCTCCGAGTTGCGCGAAGCCATGGACTCCATGCAGATCCCTGAAGGCATGGGCATCATCGTGCGCACCGCCGGTATCGGTCGTGCTGCTGAAGAACTGCAGTGGGATCTTAACTACCTGATGACCGTGTGGACGGCAATCACCGCCGCCTCCAAAGAACGTGAATCACCCTGCCTGCTGTTCCAGGAGAGCAACGTCATCCTGCGCGCCGTGCGCGACTACCTGCGCCAGGACATCGGCGAAGTGATTTTTGACACCCAGAGCGCGTTTGACGATGCCCTCACCTTCATCCGCCAGGTAATGCCGCAGTTCGAAAGCCGCCTGAAGCTCTACCAGGGCGCCGTGCCCTTGTTTACCAATTTCCAGATCGAAAACCAGATTGAAAGCGCGTTCCAGCGCGAAGTGAAACTGCCGTCCGGTGGCTCGATTGTGATCGATCCTACCGAAGCGCTGGTGTCGATCGACATCAACTCCTCGCGCGCCACCAAAGGCTCCGACATCGAGGAAACTGCATTGCAGACCAACCTCGAAGCCGCTGATGAAATTGCCCGCCAGTTGCGTTTGCGCGACATGGGCGGCCTCATCGTCATCGATTTCATCGACATGATGTCGACCAAAAACCAGCGCGCTGTCGAAGACCGCGTCAAAGATGCGCTGGAAATGGATCGCGCTCGCGTACAGGTCGGCAAGATTTCCCGCTTTGGCTTGCTGGAAATGTCGCGTCAACGTCTGCGTCCGTCGCTGGGCGAGACCAGCGGCACCGTGTGCCCGCGTTGCATGGGCATGGGCACCATTCGTGATATCGAAAGCCTGTCGCTGTCGATCCTGCGTCTGATCCTGGAAGAAACCAACAAGAACAATGCGCGCGAAATCCGTGCAATTGTGCCGATCAGCGTGGCGTCTTACCTGCTCAACGAAAAACGTAATGAAGTGGTGCAGATCGAAACTCTCACCCGCAAGCGCGTGTTGATCGTGCCGAACTCGCACATGGAAACTCCGCATTTCGAAATCCAGAACTTGACCACGGAAACCGCCGGTCACAGCTACGACATCGAAGTCGAACATGAAGAACCATTGGAAGATGTGTTGCCACGTACGCCGATTGTGGCCGACATACCGGCAGTGCAATCCATCCGCATGAATACACCGCCCCCACCGGTGGTGGCGCCACAGCCCGCTGCGGCG